>NZ_JBQENM010000013.1:0-208013 GCF_052044795.1 Ensifer sp. 22521 | reverse complement strand
GACGCCGATATCCTTGCAGGTGGCTTCGGCACAATTTCGCGGACAGCCGGAGACCGCCATCTTCAGCTTGGCCGGCGTCCACGAGCCCCACATGAACTTTTCGATGCGGATGCCGAGCCCCGTCGAATCCTGGGTACCGAAGCGGCACCAGTCGGAGCCGACGCAGGTCTTCACCGTGCGCAGCCCCTTGGCATAGGCCTGGCCGGAGACGAAGCCGGCCTTGCCGAGATCCGCCCAGACCGCCGGCAGGTCTTCCTTCTCGATGCCGAGCAGGTCGATGCGCTGGCCTCCCGTCACCTTGACCAGGGGGATATCGAACTTGTCGACCACGTCGGCGATCGCCCGCAATTCCCCGGAATTGGTGACGCCGCCCCACATGCGCGGCACCACCGAATAGGTGCCGTCCTTCTGGATATTGGCGTGGACGCGCTCGTTGATGAAGCGCGACTGGTAATCGTCGGCATATTCGTCCGGCCAGTCGCAGACGAGATAGTAGTTGAGCGCCGGGCGGCACTTGGCGCAGCCGCAGGAGGTCTTCCACTCCAGCTCCTGCATCACGGCGGGAATGGTCTTCAGCCCCTTGGCCTTGATCAGCCGGCGCACGTCGTCATGGCCGAGCTCGGTGCAGGTGCACATCGGCTGGACGGCAGCGGGATTGTAGGTGTCTCCGAGCGTCAGCGACATCAGTTGCTCGACGAGGCCGGTACAGGAGCCGCATGAGGCGGACGCCTTGGTATGGGCGCGCACGTCGTCGAGCGAGGTCAGGCTCTTGGTCCCGATCGTCGAGACAATCTTGCCCTTGCAGACGCCGTTGCAGCCGCAGATTTCCGCATCATCCGGCAAGGCTGCAACGGCCGCCATAGGGTCCAGCGGCGACCCTCCCTGATAGGCCTGGCCAAAGATCAGCGTGTCGCGCATTTCGGTAATGTCGGTGCCACGCTTCATCAGATCGTTGAACCAGGCGCCGTCGCCGGTCTCGCCGTAGAGTACCGTGCCGATGATGCGGTTCTCCTTGAGCACCAGCCGCTTGTAGATGCCGGCGGTAGCATCGCGAAGGACGATCTCCTCGCGTCCGTCGCCGTCGGCGAAATCGCCGACCGAATAGAGGTTGATGCCGGTCACCTTCAGTTTTGTCGGCGTATCGGAATGGACAAAGGCGGCGCTGCGATCGCCGGCCAGGTGACGCGCGGCAACCCGCGCCATCTCATACAGCGGCGCCACCAGGCCATAGACCATGCCGCCGACCTCGGCGCATTCGCCGAGCGCCATGATGTGGCCGTCGGACGTCTGCATACCGGCGTCGACGACGATGCCGCGGTTGGTGGCAAGCCCCGCCTCCTTGGCAAGGCCGACATTCGGTCGGATGCCGACCGCCATCACGACCAGTGTCGCCGGGATGATCCGGCCGTCGTCGAGTTCAATGCCCTCGACCTTCTCCTCGCCGACGATCCGCTTGGTATTCGCTTTGGTGATGACCTTGATGCCACGCTCTTCGACCGCCCTCTGCAGCAGGTAGCCGGCGGACGGGTCGAGCTGCCGCTCCATCAGCGTCGGCATGACGTGCAGGACGGTGACGTCCATGCCGCGTGCATTGAGACCGGCTGCCGCTTCGAGGCCGAGAAGACCGCCACCGATGACGACAGCCTTTTCGCGCGACTGGGCCGCAAGCAGCATCGCCTGCACATCGTCGAGATCGCGATAGGTGATGACACCGCGCAGGTCCTTGCCCGGTACCGGAATGATGAATGGCACCGAACCGGTCGCGATCACGAGCTTGTCGTAACTCTCGGTGACGCCATGGTCGGAGGTGACGGTCTTGGCGTCACGGTCGATGGCGATGATCTTGTGGCCCTTGTAGAGCGTGATCTCGTGCTTGATGTACCATCCGTCGCCGTGGATGATGATCTGCTCGTAGTCCTTCTCGCCCGAAAGCACCGGCGACAGCATGATGCGGTCGTAGTTGACGCGCGGCTCGGCGTTGAAGATCGTCACCGCGTATCGGCCCGAGGCCTTCTCGAAGAGTTCTTCCAGCATGCGGCCCGGCGCCATGCCGTTGCCGATGATCACGAGCTTTTCAGTGGTGTGTTCAGCCATGGGATCACTCCGCAGCTTCGACGAAGCGGTGGCGCTCGTAGAGGAACTTGAGCACGGCTTCGCGGCATTTGAGGTAGGTTCGGTCGCCGGCAAGCTCGATGCGGCGGCGCGGTCGGGCGAGCGGCACGTCGAGGATTTCGCCGATGCGGGCTGATGGGCCATTGGTCATCATCACGATGCGATCGGAAAGCAGCACCGCCTCATCCACGTCATGGGTGATCATCAGCACCGTGTTGCCGAGCTCGGCATGGATCTGCATCACCTGGTCCTGCAGATGCGCGCGGGTCAGCGCGTCCAGCGCACCGAAAGGCTCGTCGAGCAGCAGCACCTTCGGCTCCATGGCAAGCGCGCGGGCGATGCCGACGCGCTGCTTCATGCCGCCGGAGATTTCGGACGGGCGCTTGTCCGTCGCATGCGCCATCTGCACGAGTTCAAGATTGCGCATCGTCCAGTCGTGGCGCTCGGCCTTGCTCTTGGTGCGCGAGAAGACCTTGTCGACGCCGAGGCGGACGTTCTCGTAGACGGTCAGCCAGGGCAGCAACGAGTGGTTCTGGAAGACGACGGCGCGATCCGGCCCCGGCTCGTCGGCAACGCGGCCGTCGAGCAGCACGACGCCGGTCGTCGCCAGCGTCAGGCCGGCGACGATGTTGAGCAAAGTCGACTTGCCGCAGCCGGAATGGCCGATGATGGAGATGAACTCGCCCCTGTCCACCGACAGCGACACCTGCTTCAGCACGTCGGTGCGCACGCCGCCGCGTTCAAAACTCTTGTCGATCAGTTCCAGCGAAAGATAGCTCTTGGTCATGGCTTTCCCCTCTCTCAAGCGGTTGCGGTGCCGCGGGTGACAACGCGGCCGACGAGGGCGATGAGGCGATCGAGCAGGAAGCCGACGATGCCGACATAGATCAGCGCGACGATGATGTCGCTGATCAGCGAGGAGTTCCAAGCGTCCCAGATGAAGAAACCGATGCCCACGCCGCCGATCAGCATCTCAGCCGCGACGATCGCCAGCCAGGAGAGGCCGATCCCGATGCGCAGGCCCGTGAAGATGTAGGGCGCCGCGGCTGGCAGCATGATCTTGGCAAAATATTCAAAGGCGTTGAGGCGCAGCACCCTCGCGACGTTCTGATAATCCTGCGGGATGTTGCGGATGCCGACAGCGGTATTGATGATGATCGGCCAGATGGCGGTGATGAAGATCACGAAGATCGCCGAGGGGTTGCCGTCTTGGAAAGCAGCCAGCGACAAAGGCAGCCACGCAAGCGGCGGCACAGTGCGCAACACCTGGAAGATCGGATCGAGCCCGCGCATGGCAAGCTGGCTCTGGCCAACCAGTGCGCCGAGCGCGATGCCGACGACCGCCGCGAGCGCATAGCCGACCGCGACGCGCTGAAGGCTCGCCGCGATGTGCCAGAAGAGCCCCTGGTCGACGCCCTGGCCGATATAGAAGGGGTGGGCGATCAGCTCCCAGCTTTCCTCCAGCACCCCGGTCGGCGACGGCAGGCTGGAATCGGGCGCCGAACAGACGACCTGCCAGGTGATGAGGATCAGCGACAGCGTGACGATGAGCGGCGCGATGTTCGCGGCACCGGCGGCGAGTCTTTCGAGCAGCGGACGACTGCTTCCGGGTTTCGCCGAGCGGGTAAAGGCGATCACGCGCGCGGCAGGTCGCGGCGCCGACGGGCCCTTGAGTTTGAGGTTGGTGACGGTCATGCCGTTCTCCTTGGTATTCGAAAGCGGATGCTGGCGGCCGGCCAGCATCGGCGATGGCTCAGGCGACGCGCGAGATCGAAAGGCTCTTGAGGTAGGCTTGCGGATCCGCGGGATCGAAGATCTTGCCGTCGAAGAATTTTTCGACGCCACGCGAGGTGGATGCCGGCACGTCGGTGACACCCAGATCCTTGGCGGCCTCACGCCAGATATCCTCGCGGTTGACCTTGGCGACGAGCGCCTTGACGTCGGTATCGGGCGCGAACTTGCCCCAGCGGATATTCTCGGTGAGGAACCAGGTATCGTGGCTCTGGAAGGGATAGGAGGCGTGATCGCGCCAGAACTTCATGAAGTGCGGGCTCTGTTCGACGACCTTGCCATTGCCGTAGTCGTATTCGCCCTTGAGGCGATCAACGATGTCCTTCGGCGGCACGTTGAACCAGCTGCGCTTGCCGACGATCTTCGCCAGTTCGTCCTTGTTCGCCATGTCGTCGCACCATTGCGCCGCCTCCTGGATCGCCATGGTAAGCGCCTTGGCAGCACGCGGATTCTTCTCCACCCAGTCGGCGCGCATGGCGAAGGACTTTTCCGGATGCTCGTTCCAGATTTCGGCGGTGTTGACGGCGGTGTAGCCGATCTTCTGGTTGACGAGCTGCTCGTTCCAGGGCTCGCCGACGCAGAAACAGTCCATGGTGCCCACCTTCATGTTGGCGACCATCTGCGGCGGCGGCACGACGATGGTTTCGACATCGCTATCGGGATCAATGCCACTGGCGGCGAGCCAGTAGCGGATCCAGAGATCGTGGGTGCCGCCGGGGAAGGTCATAGCCACCTTGGCGGCGGCACCTTCGGCCTTCTTTTTGGCGAAAGCTTCCTTGAGCGCGGATGCATCGAGGCCGACCTTGAGGTCGGCATAGGCCTGGCCGACCGAGATTGCCTGGGCATCGAGGTTGAGGCGCGCAAGGATCGCCATCGGCAGCGGCTGGTTGTTCTGAGTAACCTTGCCGGTCGAGATCAGATAGGGCATCGGCGTCAGGATATGGGCGCCGTCGATGCCGGCGCCGGCGGAGCCGAGCACCAGGTTGTCGCGGGTCGTGCCCCAGGAGGCCTGCTTGACCACCTCGACTTCGGTCATGCCGTATTTGTCGAAGAGGCCCTTCTCCTTGGCGATGATCAGCGGTGCCGAGTCGGTGAGCGCGATGAAGCCGAGCACGGCCTTGGTGGTTTCCGGCCCGGAGCCTTGCGCAAAGGCACCGGATGGGAAGGCCGACTTGACCGCGCCGAAGAGCGCAACGGTCGCGGTGGTCTTCAGCAGGCTTCGGCGGGTCAGACCGCCGGTCGAAAACTTGGTCATGCGCAGGTTCCTCTGCTGGCCGGATAACGGACATAAAAAAACGCCGCTCGGTGCTTGCGTCCGGGATCGGGAGGAACCCTCGGAAAACAAAAACCTTGCGACGTCGGTGTCGTTGGCAAACGCGATCTGGCGTTTGAGATAGCTTCAATCGCCGTTGACCGAAGCATTTCTAGAAAAGCAAGGGCCGTGCCAGTTCGCCGCCACGCCCCTTAGTGGTTTGAATTCAAATCGTAATTTCCGGATGCAGATGCGGCGCCCATAAATGCGCCTATTGTAGACTCTGCTGAATTATTGTGCGGTGCACATATTCCGCATCGGGATTCTGCACAAACATGGTGCGCCATCCTCAACCCTCCTGCTCGACCGAAACGCTCTCCGCCAAAGCGCGAACGGGGAAAGTGCGAACATAGGCCCCGATATCTGCGGGATCGAAAACGTGCCCATCCATGAAGCGTTCGCCCGGCCTCTCGCCTTCGACACGAATAGCGGGAGCGGCGGGAGCGGCGGCCCCGCCGAGCGCCTGGCGATAGAGGTCGGGGCGATAGGCGGCAGCCGCCAGCGCCTGCATCTCGGGCGATAGCCGCACTTGCCCCCAGCGCGCCATCTGGCTGTAGATCCACAGTGCCTGGACGGGACGAGGGTAGTTGGCGTGGTCGCGATGAAAAACGAAGTAGTCGTCGATCACTCGCCTGTTGCCGGCCGCATCGATGGCGAACTCTCCGGCGAGAACCCGGCGGATGATTTCGACCGGGGCACCGATGTAACGGGGGGCGGCAAGCAGTTCGGCAAGCGTGCCGCGATTGTCCGGCTCATCACACCAGCGCGCCGCCTGGTCGAGCGCCACGAGCAGGCGCGATACGGTCTCGGCATTGCTGTCCGCCCACTCCGGCCGCATGCCGATCACCTTTTCCGGCGCCAATGGCCAAATGTCCTGCTTGGCGGCGACGATGCGCCCGAGCCCACGCTCGGAGGCCACCATGTTCCAGGGCGCGCCGACGCAGAAACCATCGATGGCGCCGGCGGCAAGGGCATCCGAGGTTAACGGCGGCGGTACCACCACAAGCTTGACGTCGCGGTCCGGATCGATGCCGCCTGCGGCAAGCCAGTAGCGGACCTCGTAATTGTGCGAGGAGAAGGGATAGGTGACGCCGAGCCTTGGCGCCGCCTCGCCGCTTTGGCGCATGCGGGCAAGCACCGCGGCGAGCGCACGCGCATGGGCGAGCGCATCCTCTACTTCGCCAAGGGCGCCTTCCTCCTGCATGCGGGCGAAGAGCCGATTGGAAAGCGTGATCGCATTGCCGCCACGCCCGAGCGAGAAAGGGGCGATCGTCGGCGAGGGATTGGAGCCGAGGCCGAGCATGGCGGCCACCGGCATCGGCGAGAGCATGTGGGCTATGTCGAACTGACGAAAGGCGAGGCGGTCGCGCACATTGGCCCAGGAGACGTCCTTGACGAGATCGAGCGTCAGCCCCTCCTTGCGAGCGAAGCCGAGTTCCGCCGCCACGATCAGCACGGCGGCATCGACCAGCGGAATGAAGCCGGCTCGGATCGTCCGTGCCCCCTCGCCGCCCAGTCTCACCGGCGCCGGCAGCCCGTCGCCCACCGCCGCGCCGGGTCGCGAATTGTCGATGGTCGTCATGATGTTCACTCCGGTGTCTCCTTCCGACAGCATCGGAAACCGCGCTCTCACATCAGCAGGCCCGCGGCCGTGACCACGCTCTGCGCGATCTCCGACATCTTCTTCTTTTCGTTCATCGCCGTCTGGCGCAGCAGCGCGAAGGCCTCGTCTTCCGAAAGTCCGCGCATCTTCATCAGGATGCCCTTGGCGCGCTCGATCACCTTTCGCTCTTCCAGCGCCGATTTCGCGTCGGCGAGCTCGCGCTGCAGCCGGCTGAAGGCGTTGAAGCGGCTGACGGCCATGTCGAGGATCGGTTTGACGCGTTCCTTCTTCAGCCCGTCGACCACATAGGCGGAGACGCCCGCCTCCACCGCCGCCTCTATCGACGCCGTATCGGAGCGGTCGACGAACATGGCGATCGGCCGCCCGACGGTGCGGGTGAGCTGGAACAGATGCTCCATCATGTCGCGGTTGGGGTTTTCGATATCGATGACGATGACATCGGGCCTGAGCGTGTCGATGGTGCGCGCGACGCCCTGGACCTCGTGAATGACCGTGACCTTGCGATGGCCGGCCTCATGCAAGCCTTCCTCGATGATCGAGGCGCGGATGGCGTTCTCGTCAATCACGAGAATGGTGAGGTCCCGGTGTGTCATCGCTCGATCATGATGCAGCGCAGCATTTTTCGCAACAGGATTTGCCTATTGTTTTGACATTTGTATTATATGCATAAAATTTAGGCGAATCGCCAATCGATTGGGCGAGGTTCGCGACGATAGCGGGATGCGGTCGGACGATGTAAAAGACGTGGGAGCAAAAGGATCGGCGCGCGGATGGCAAAGGGTCAGTTCAGGATGCTGCGCAGCGCTACCGCGGGCATTGACGCGGTGGAGGCGGAAACGCGCCATTCCTTCGCCCGCCATACCCACGAGCAATTCGGCATCGGCCTCATCTACCAGGGCGCCCAGAAATCGCTCAGCGGCCGCGGCATGGTCGAGGCCGGCGCCGGCGACCTGATCACCGTCAACCCCGGCGAGGTGCACGACGGCGCACCGATCGGTGACGCCGGCCGTTCCTGGCGCATGCTCTATTTCGATCCTTCCGTCATTGCCACCGCCGCCGAGGATATCAGCCAGGGCCGCTCGGACGCTGGAGAATTTGCCTTACCGGCTTTTAAGGACGCCGAAGCGGCAAACCAATTCCGGGCACTGTTCACGGCGATCACCGGTCCCAAAGCACAGGATGAGACGATCCGGCGCGAGGAGCGGCTTCTGCTGCTGCTTGCGAGCGTTCTTGCCACCGGCAGACCCCAGCACCACGAAAGACCGGCAACCGTCACCGCTGCAAAAACGATGATCGACGACGATCCGACGGCGACGATCACGCTTACCGACCTCGCCGTCGAAGCAAAGCTCAGCCGCTTCCAGCTCGTGCGCAACTTCGCGAGAGCGGTCGGCCTGACGCCGCATGCCTATATCGTCCAGCGCCGCATCGATCTCGCCCGCCGACTGATCGGCGCAGGCACACCGCTGGCAGAGGCCGCATTCGCGGCCGGCTTTGCCGACCAGAGCCACATGACGCGCGTCTTCGTCAGTAAATACGGCCTTTCGCCCGGCATCTATGCCGAGGCCAGGCGGTAGCACCCGCAATTCCGTTCAAGACCCGCCTCCACCTCCGGCGCATTGCTCGACCTGCGCATCGACAAGCGCGGCACTGCAACGGAGAACGGACATGTCGGAAAAATTTCAGGGCTATCTCTATCTGTCGCTGGCGATGATCCTCGTCGGCAGCACGGTGATCGCCAGCAAGATCATCGCCGCCGGGCTTGCGCCCTTCACCGCGACGGCCATGCGCTTCGCCATCGCCTTCCCGCTGTTCCTGCTGCTGAAGTGGATCACCGAGACGCCGTGGCCGAAACTCGGGCGGCGCGACTGGCTGATCCTCATCGCCCAGGCGGGTGCCGGTAGCGTCGGCTACACCACCCTGCTGATCGCCGGTCTCAGCCTGACGTCCGCAACCGACGCAGGCGTGGTGATCGGGACCCTGCCGATCGTTTCCGCCGCAATCGCCATCCTGCTTCTCGGCGAGCGCCCCGACCGCCGGATGCTTGCGGCGATCGCGCTCGCCGCTGTCGGCGTGCTGACCATCGTCTTCAAGCCCGGCGAAGGCGCCGCGCACTCCCCGTTCGGCATCGCCCTCATCTTCGGCGCCGTCATCTGCGAGGGCCTGTTCATCCTCATCAACAAGCGCGTCAGGGCCGAGATCTCTCCGCTTGCCCTTTCGACGCTGATGGCAGGTCTCGGCCTCGCCGTCGCCCTCATCCCCGCGCTCTTCGAGGCACCTTCGGCCGCACGGATCGACAAGGGCGCGATCGTTGCGGTTCTCTACTATGCGCTCATTCCGACGGTGGCGGGCTTCGTGCTCTGGTATGCCGGCTCCGCACGGGTGAGCGGCACCGAGGCTTCCGTCTTCACAGCGCTGGCGCCCGTCTCCGCCGTGCTCTTTGCCTTTCTTCTGCTCGGCGAGCCGGTCGGCACTCACCAGTTGCTTGGGATCGGCTGCGTGCTCGCCGCCGTACTTGGCCTGACCGTGCCCCAGATCCGCGCCAGCCGAAGGACAGCGCGCGCCTTTCAGGCAGGGAAGGCTTGAGCCAGAATGAACGCATCTAATCCGAGGGCCTCCATGCACTTCCAACACGCAGACGATATCTGGCGCGACTTCCCGGAGCTCAACGTCGGCGCACTCTTCATCGACAACGTACGCAGCGAAGTTTCGGTCGAGGACCATGTTCGCCGCTTCCAGGCGATCGCAGAGGACCGCCTCGGCGCCGGATCGGAAAGCGATCTGCCGGAAATCCAGGCATGGCGCCGAACCTTTGCCAGGATGGGGCTGAAGCCGACACAGTATCGCTCCGCCTCCGAGGCGCTGCTCCGGCGCTTCCGGAAAGAAGGCAGCCTGCCGGCGATCCATCCGCTGATCGATCTGTGCAACGCCGCCTCGCTCGCCTCCGCGATTCCCATCGCGGTCTTCGACCTTTCGAACGTCAGCGATTTTCTGCACGTCCGCCGCGCGGTCGGCAACGAGACCTATCTGACCTTCGCAGACGAAACGGAAAACCCGGAACCCGGCGAAGTGATCTTCGCGGATGCCGAAGGACGGGCCCATGCCCGGCGCTGGACCAACCGGCAGAGCGGCCATTCGGCGATCCGGCCGCAGACGGCGCATGCGCTGATCGTTGCCGAAGCCATGCACGAAACGGCGCGAGAGGACGTCGCGCGTTTGATGACTGCGCTTTCGGAAGCGATCTCTGCAGCTTGGAGCACTCGCCCGAGCATGGCCATGCTGGATCGCTCGTCACGGCGTTTCGATTTTTCGATTTAGGGAAGTCGTTCCGACACGGCGCGGCAGGCGCCGGAAAACCGGCCGATGCCTCAGGCACCGGCCGGACGAGAAATCGATCACGCCGCCTTGGCGACGTGATACTCCTTGATCGCGACCATCTTAATCGCCGGATAGCGTTCCGCCTCGTAGCGCAGCGAGAAGCTGTCCTGCGCCAGGAACACCGGGTCGCCATCGAGGTCGCGGGCGATGTCGCCGCGACGGGCCGTGACGAACTTGTCGAGTTCGGCAGGCTGATCAGCCGAGATCCAGCGGCAGACCGAGAAGCGCGACATTTCGAAGGAAACCGGCAGGCCGTATTCGGCGCTGAGGCGCTCCTTCAACACGTCGAGCTGCAGCGCGCCGACGACGCCGACGATTGCCGGCGAGCCGTCTTCGGGCGAGAAGAGCTGCACGACGCCCTCTTCCGCCATCTGCTGCAGCGCTTCCTTCAGCTTCTTGGCCTTCATTGCATCTTCCAGACGCACGCGGCGCAGGATTTCCGGCGAAAAATTCGGCACGCCCTGGAACACCAGCGACTCGCCCTCGGTCAGCGTGTCGCCGATCCGGAGCGTGCCGTGGTTGGGGATACCGACGACGTCGCCGGCATAGGCGGTGTCGGCGAGCTGGCGCTGCGACGCGAAGAAGAACTGCGGGGCACTGAGGCCCAGCTGCTTGCCGGTGCGCGACAGCCGCGCCTTCATGCCGCGCTCCAGCTTGCCGGAGCAGACGCGGGCAAAGGCGATGCGGTCGCGATGGTTCGGGTCCATGTTGGCCTGGATCTTGAAGACGAAGGCCGTCATCTTGTCGTCGGTGGCGTGCACCGTGCGGATATCCGCCACCTGGTCACGCGGCGGCGGCGCGATGTCGCCGAGCGCGTTGATGAGATCGCGCACACCGAAGTTGCGCAGCGCCGAACCGAAGAAGACCGGCGTCAGGTGGCCTTCGAGGAAAGCCTTCTTGTCGAAGGGCTTGCAGGCCTCGATCGCCAGCGTCAGCTCGTCGGTGAAGGCGTCGCGCTCGTTCTCAGGCAGCCGGTGGGAAGCCATTTCCGGACCGTTGACCTTGGTCGGGATTTCCTGCGTGTCGGAGCCGCGCACGGTGTCGTGGGCGAGATTGTAGGAGCCGCAGAAGGTCTTCGAGCGGCCGATCGGCCAGGTCACCGGCGCGCAGTCGAGCGCCAGCTTTTCCTCGACCTCGTCCAGGATCTCGAAGGGATCGCGGCTTTCGCGGTCCATCTTGTTGACGAAGGTGATGATCGGGATGTCGCGCATGCGGCAGACTTCGAAGAGCTTCAGCGTGCGCGGCTCGATACCCTTGGCGGCGTCGATGACCATGACAGCGGCATCGACCGCCGTCAGCGTGCGGTAGGTGTCGTCAGCGAAGTCTTCGTGACCGGGTGTGTCGAGAATGTTGAAGACGTTGCCGCCATATTCGAAGGTCATCACCGAGGTGACGACCGAGATGCCGCGCTCGCGCTCGATCTTCATCCAGTCCGAACGGGTCTGGATGCGATCCTTCTTGGCCTTGACCTCGCCGGCGAGCTGGATGGCGCCGCCGAACAGCAGCAGCTTTTCGGTGAGAGTGGTCTTACCGGCGTCCGGGTGGGCGATAATCGCAAATGTGCGGCGGCGGGAGACCGCCTCGGCGAGAGTTTCAGCCATGTCGTAGAATCCTGTGAGTTGCCGCGTCCTTTACAGGCTCGGCCCCGATTATGCAATTGACCGAGGCGCCCGCCGCCCGGCTTATGCGGTCATGAGCACGCACCCCTCCGTTTCCCGCCCGACCCTCAACCTCGTTCGCCTGCCGCATGGCGAAGGCCTCGAGCTGCCCGCCTATGAGACGGCAGGCGCCGCCGGCATGGATTTGCGCGCAGCCGTTCCCGGCGATCGGCCGCTCATGCTCACCCCGGGCAAACGCGCCCTCGTTCCGACCGGCTTCATCTTCGAGGTCCCCGTGGGCTATGAAGCGCAGATCCGCCCGCGCTCGGGCCTTGCCTTCAAGCACGGCATCACCTGCCTCAACACCCCCGGCACCATCGACAGCGACTATCGCGGCGAGGTGAAGGTGCTGCTCATCAATCTCGGTGACGAAGACTTCCTCATCGAGCGCGGCATGCGCATTGCCCAGATGGTGATCGCGCCGGTCACGCAGGTCACCGTTCGCGAGAGCGACAATGCCAGCGAGACGACGCGCGGCGCCGGCGGCTTCGGCTCGACCGGGGTTTAATCTACGCAATTCCGGACGGAAAACCGCTTCACACTTTTCCTGGAATTGCTCTCTTAAATTAACGGCGGCAAGCGGCGCTTGACCGGCGAAGACTTGACGATCGAGGTGTTGGTTTGCGCCTTCTCGGCGATCCGGTCGAGGATCGTGTCCAACTGCGCCATGTCGCGCACGAAGAGCTTGGCGATGAAGCAATCGTCGCCGGTGACCTTGTCGCATTCAACGATTTCGGGCGTGTCCTGGATTAGCCGCTCGACGATGTGCAGCATGCCCGGCATCGGCCGCACGCGGATGACCGCCTGCAGGGGATAGCCGACTTTCTGGGGATTGAGAGCGATGGTGAAGCCATCGAGAACGCCGCGCTCTTCCAGCTTGCGCAGACGATCCGCAGCACTCGGCGAGGAAAGGCCTGCCTCCTGCGCCAGCTCCTTCAGCGATACCCGGGCATTGGCTGCCAGAATGTCTAGGATCCGTCGGTCAATCTCGTCCAGCATCACGGCACCATAAGTCATTGCAACAAACAGAACTTCGATAATTAGGCAATCTAACACAATTGCCTTCGTTCATCCATGGGAAAGGCTGCAAGCACCGGCTATTCTCCGATCACCAACATGGAGCGGCGAACATGAATACCGAACTCAAACGCGGCAGCATCGAGATGACAGCCGCGATGCTGATTTCCGGAACCATCGGCTGGTTCGTGCTGAAGTCGGGGCAGCCGGTGACGAGCGTCGTCTTCTGGCGCTGCGTCTTCGGCGCCGTGACACTCGTCGGCATTGCCTGGTTTCTCGGTCTGTTCGACCGCCGCCACTTCAGCCGACGGATGCTGCTGCTTTCGATCGTCGGCGGCGTCGCAATCGTCGTCAACTGGCTGCTGCTCTTCGCCGCCTATTCCCACGCGTCGATCTCGATCGCGACGATGGTCTACAACACCCAGCCCTTCATGCTCTTGGGGCTCGGCGCGCTGTTCCTCGGCGAGAAGATCACGGCCACCAAGATCTTTTGGCTGTCGGTCTCGTTTGCCGGCATGCTGGCGATCATTTCGGCCAAACCCGGCCACGGCTTCGCGCCGGAAAGCTATCTGATCGGCGTAGCACTTTCGATCGGCGCGGCCTTCTTCTACGCGATCGCAGCGATCGCGACGAAGCTGCTCAAGGGCACGCCGCCGCACCTGATCGCGCTGATCCAGGTGATCACAGGCACCCTGATGCTGGCGCCGATGGCGCTCGCAGCGCCCGCCCCGTCTGGTACCGGGCAATGGACGATCCTGGTCACGGTCGGCATCGTCCACACGGGACTGATGTATGTGCTGCTCTATGGCGCGATCCAGCGGCTGCCGACGCATATGACCGGCGCGCTCTCCTTCGTCTATCCGATTGCCGCCATCGTCGTCGATCGCATCGCCTTCGGCCATCAGTTGCAACCGATCCAGATCCTCGGCTCGATCGCCATCCTCATTGCCGCCGCCGGCATGAATCTCGGCTGGAAACTTCGCCTGCCCTCTTCTATCAAGCGGGAGCGCGAAGGGAGAGCCGCATGATCACCTGCTATCTGAAATACGTCATCGACCCTTACAAGGCCGCCGAGTTCGAGCACTATGCCAAGCTCTGGATTCCGCTCGTCAATCGCCTCGGCGGCACGCATCACGGCTATTTCATGCCGCATGAAGGGGCGAACAACATCGCGCTCGCGCTCTTCAGTTTTCCGAGCCTTGCGGCCTATGAAAGCTACCGCCAGGAAATGGCCGCGGATCCGGAATGCCAGGAAGCCTTCGCCTATGCCGAGAAGACGCGCTGCATCGTCAGCTATGAGCGCAGCTTCATGCGGCCGGTTTTCGAGTGAGCAGTTCCAGGAAAAGTGTGAAGCGGTTTTCCGTCCGGAATTGCGTCACCTGAAAGAACGTGAGCGCGGATTAACGCCGCGCCTCCGATGCCATGCTCAGCGCAAAGCCGAAAAGCGCCGTACCCATGGCCCAGCGCTGCACCACCATGAACAGCGGCCGCCCGGCGAGGAAGGCCGCGATGCCGCTGGCGGCAAGCGCGATCATCGCGTTGACGGTAACGCTGGTCATGATCTGGATCGACCCGAAGACCAGCGACTGGCCGAGCACATTGCCGAGTTCCGGCCGGATGAACTGCGGCAGCAACGAGAGATAGAGCACCGCCACCTTGGGATTGAGCAGGCTCGTCAGAAACCCCATGACGAACAGCTTCTTCGGCCCGTCCTTCGGCAGATGGCGGACCTGAAACGGCGAGCGGCCACCCGGCCGCACAGCCTGCCAGGCGAGATAAAGAAGGTAGCCGGCGCCGGCAATTCTCAGCGCATCATAGGCAAAGGGAACGGCGAGAAGCAGCGCGGTGATGCCGAGTGCGGCCGAAATCATGTAGACGACGAAACCGAGCGCCACGCCGCCGAGCGAGATCAATCCGGCGCCCGGCCCCTGGCTGATCGAACGCGAGATCAGGTAGATCATGTTCGGCCCCGGCGTCAGCACCATGCCGAGTGCAAGGAGGGCAAAGCCGATGATATCTTTCAACTCGGGCATTGAGAGGCGCCTTTCGCTCGTTTTCTGCAAGCTCTACCGATCCCGCGTCGGCGGACAACGCCAGACTTGTCACCCGATCAATTTTGTCGTCAGGCGCCCATCGGTCGTCGTTCCTTGATTTCCCTTTTTTGTCCGTCTGCGCTAGAAATCGGCATCGCCACCGGAAGGAATGCCCATGACGCTCGCGGCTCTCATCGCCTATAGCGGCGCACTCTTCATCGCTGCGGCCATACCGGGTCCCGGCGTGACGGCGCTCGTCGCCCGCGCGCTGGGCTCCGGTTTCCGCGAAACCTTCTTCATGGGTCTTGGCATCGTGCTCGGCGACATGATCTACCTGACGGCTGTCGTGCTCGGGCTGGCGTTGATCGCCCAGACCTTCACCACGGTCTTCCTGGTGGTGAAATTCGCAGGCGTCCTCTATCTCGGCTACATCGCCTGGAAACTCTGGACCGCGGGGCTGCTGCCCGAGGACATCAAGGCGAAACCGTCGACGAGTGCCGCCATGTCCTTCCTCTCCGGCCTGCTCGTCACCCTCGGCAACCCGAAGACGATGCTGTTCTATGTGGCGCTGGTGCCGACGCTGATCGACATCGCAGACATCGGCCCCCGCGACTACGGCCTTTTGCTGGCGGCAACCTTCCTGGTGCTGTTGGCCGTGCTGGTTCCCTATATGCTGCTCGCGGCGCGCGCACGGCTGCTGCTCAAGCAGCCAAAGGCGCTGCAAGCACTGAACCGGGTCGCAGCCAGCGTGTTGGCGGGAACGGCCGCCTATATCGCCGTCCGCGCGAGCTGAAAAAACTTTTCCTGAACAACAACTTCGCCGGTGCTTTTTCCTCCGGCGGATCGTCGCTGCGTCTTTGTCGTGCTGGAATTGAGCAGTCATTGTTCCTATTCTCATAGCTGACAGTTCACGCCCAAGGGAGAAACCCATGTCCGACACACGCAAGCCCGGCCGCGGCCGCGTCTATTCCTCGATCACGGAGACGATCGGCGATACGCCCATCGTGCGGCTGGACAAGCTTGCCAAGGAGAAGGGCGTCAAGGCGAACCTGCTCGCCAAGCTCGAATTCTTCAACCCGATCGCCTCGGTCAAGGACCGCATCGGCGTGGCGATGATCGAGAGCCTGGAAGCCCAGGGCAAGATTACTCCCGGCCGCACGACCCTGATCGAGCCAACCTCGGGCAACACCGGCATCGCGCTCGCCTTCGTCGCCGCCGCCAAGGGCTACAAGCTGATCCTCACCATGCCGGAAACGATGTCGGTCGAGCGCCGCAAGATGCTGGCCCTCTTTGGCGCCGAGCTGGTGCTGACGGAAGGTGCCAAGGGCATGAAGGGCGCGATCGCCAAGGCGCAGGAACTGGTCGAGACGCTGCCCGACGCCATCATTCCGCAGCAGTTCGAGAACCCGGCCAACCCGGAAATCCACCGCAAGACGACCGCCGAGGAAATCTGGAACGACACCGAAGGTGCTGTCGACATCTTCGTGTCCGGCATCGGCACCGGCGGCACGATTACCGGTGCCGGCCAGGTGCTGAAGGCGCGCAAACCCTCGATCAAGGTGATCGCAGTCGAGCCGGAAGAGTCCCCTGTGCTTTCCGGCGGCAACCCGGGCCCGCACAAGATCCAGGGCATCGGCGCGGGCTTTGCGCCGGTGATCCTCGACACCTCCGTTTATGACGAGATCGTCACCGTCAACAGCGGCGAAGCGATCGAGGCTGCTCGCCTCGTCGCCAGGCTCGAAGGCGTGCCGGTCGGCATCTCCGCCGGCGCAGCACTGACGGCGGCGATCGAGGTTGGCCAGCGCGAAGAAAACGCCGGCAAGACCATCGTCGTCATCATCCCGTCGTTTGCCGAACGCTATCTCTCGACCGCGCTGTTTGAAGGCCTCGGCGGCTGATCGACAAGCCTTCTCCCACGAAAGGAAAGGGCGCCTCGCGGCGCCCTTTTGTTTCGAACCGACCGCTACGCCGCCGCCTGCAGCCTCTCGCCGGCAATGCGGTAGGAAATCGCTTCGGCCAGATGGATGCGGCCGACGGTCTGCGCGCCATCGAGATCGGCGAGCGTGCGTGCGACCTTCAGCACGCGGTGGTAACCGCGGGCGGAGAATTTCATTTTCTCGGCAGCGTCCCGGAGGAGTTGCAGGCCCGCTGCGTCGGGCTCGGCGATCTTCTCGATCATCGATGTCGAACACCGGGCGTTGCTCGTCAACTCCGGATGACCGAGGGCGGCGAAGCGGTCGGTCTGCAGGGCACGGGCGCGGGCAACACGACGGGCGACGACTTCGCTGCTTTCGGCTGCGGCCGGCTTCAACAGATCGGCGGCGCTGACGGCCGGAACGTCGATGCGGATATCGATACGGTCCATCAGCGGGCCGGAGATGCGCGCCTGGTAATCGGTCATGCAGCGCGGGCCGCGGGCGCAGCTGCGCCCGGGTTCACCGGCCATGCCGCAGCGGCAGGGGTTCATGGCGGCGACGAGCTGGATGGCGGCGGGATAGCTCACCCGGTGATTGGCGCGGGCGATAATGCATTCCGCCGTTTCGAGCGGCTGGCGCAGTGCGTCGAGCACCTGCGGCGTGAACTCCGGAAACTCGTCCAGGAACAAGACGCCATGATGGGCGAGCGAGGCCTCGCCGGGCTTGGCGCGTAAGCCGCCACCGACCATGGCGGCCATGGTTGCGGAATGGTGCGGCGTGCGGAACGGCCGCCGATCCGAGAGTTTGCCGCCCGGCAACTGCCCGGCGATCGAGTGGATCATCGACACTTCGAGCAGCTCGGCCGGATTGAGCGGCGGCAGGATCGACGGCAGCCGCGCGGCGAGCATCGATTTCCCCGACCCCGGCGGTCCCACCATCAGCAGATTGTGGTTGCCAGCAGCAGCCACCTCCAGCGCCCGCTTGGCGCTTTCCTGTCCCTTGATGTCGGCGAGATCGGGCAGGTTGGCAGCGCCCGAGCGGATCGCGGCTTGAGGCCGCGAAAGCACCTGCGTGCCGCGGAAATGGTTGGCGATCGCGATCAGGCTGCGCGGTGCGAGAATGTCGATCTCCGCACCTGCCCAGGCAGCCTCCGCCCCGCTTTCGGCCGGGCAGATCAGCCCCTTGCCGAGCGCATTGGCGCCGATCGCGGCGGGAAGGGCGCCGGCAACGGCGGCAATGGTGCCGTCGAGATTGAGCTCGCCGATCACGACATAGGGTGAGAGCGCATCGCCGGGAATGGCGCCGAGCGCCGCCATCAGGCCCAGCGCGATCGCAAGATCGAAGTGGCTGCCTTCCTTCGGCAGATCGGCGGGGGCGAGATTGACGGTGACGCGCTTGGCCGGCAGCGCCAGACCCGAAGCATGAAGCGCTGCCTGCACCCGCTCGCGGCTTTCGGCCACTGCCTTGTCCGGCAGGCCGACGATCTGCATGCCGACTTTGCCCGGCGCGACCATCACCTGAACGTCGACCGGCAGACCCTCGATACCCTGAAATGCGACCGTGCTGACGCGCGCGACCATGGTTGCTCCCTCGCCCGGGCGGCCCGTCATTACGGGCGCCGCAACCGCCTTGGGTTGCAAGACGGAGCCTTGCACGGTTCACGCACAAAAACAAGAACAATTACGGAACATCTGAGGCAAGACCTACGCGCTGTCGTTGGCAAGGGCACAACCCCGCAGCCGCGGGCGGAAGCCCGCGGCAATCTCCGTCATCTGGAGACAGGTTCTACCGGAAGCGCCGGATCAGGCGCGTTTGCGCTCGATCGCGTCCCAGAGCAGGCTCGCAACATCGGCGCCGCCAAACTTCTTGACTTCGCGAATGCCGGTCGGCGACGTGACGTTGATCTCGGTCATGTAGTCGCCGATGACGTCGATGCCGACGAAGAGGAAGCCGCGGGCTTTCAGCGCCGGAGCGATGCGGGCGCAGATTTCCTTTTCGCGCGCCGTAAGCTCGGTCGCCTCCGGCCGACCGCCGGCATGCATGTTGGAGCGCGCATCATGTTCGGCCGGAACGCGGTTGATGGCGCCGACCGGCTCACCATCGACGAGCAGGATGCGCTTGTCGCCCTTGCGCACCGCCGGCAGGTATTCCTGGGCGATGAAGGGCTCACGGAACATCTGGCCGAACATTTCCAGAAGGGAAGACAGGTTGCGGTCGTCACGGGTCGAATGGAAGACACCGGCGCCGCCATTGCCGTAGAGCGGCTTCAGGATGATGTCGCCCATCTCCTGGCGGAAGCTGGCGATCTCCTGGGGGTCGCGGGTGATCAGCGTCTTCGGCATCAGGTCGGCGAATTCGGTGACGAAGATCTTCTCCGGCGAATTGCGCACCCAGGCCGGATCGTTGACGACCAGCGTCTTCGGATGCAGGCGTTCCAGAAGATGCGTCGAGGTGATGTAGCCCATGTCGAAGGGCGGATCCTGGCGGAGCAGGATGACGTCCATGGTCGACAGATCGACGCGTTCGGCTTCGCCAAGCGTGAAGTGATCGCCCTTGACGTCGCGCAGCGTCATCTGCTGCACGCTCGCATAGACCTTGCCGTCGCGCAGCGACAGTTTTTCGGGCGTGTAGTGGAAAAGGCGGTAGCCGCGCGACTGTGCCTCGAGGCTCATGGCGAAGGTAGAATCACCCGCAATATTGATGCCCGACACATGGTCCATCTGGACCCCGACATTGACGATTTTCGCCATCTTCCCGTCCCCTGTGGATCACGCCAAGCGTGATCGATTTCAAATCGTCAGAACGGAAGAGGACGAGAAAACCGCTGCCCTCTCCCGCACTGGAAAAGCCCTCGACATGTAGAATGCGGGCGTGCCTTAGGCAAGGAGAGCTGAGCCTATTCGAAGCCTTCGACCACGCAGGTGATGAGATCGTGATCCGAAAGCGGCCGGCCGGTTTCATCGAGCGAGGGAATGATCCTGGTTTCGCCGATCTTCAGGCCGCGCGCGAGGAACCAGTCGAGCTTCATCGCGCGCTCCGGCCAACGGGTGATCAGGCTCGGCCGGGTGGTCATCACCTCAAGTGGTCCACCGTGACGGGTGAAGCCGCGGGCAGCGCTCATCGCAAAGAGCCCTTCGGCTTCGAAGTCGCCGCCAGCATGGTTGCCGGTGTTGAGATCGCCGCCGATCAGCACCGGCAGACCGGGAAAGGCTTCGTCGAGCGCATCGATCAATTCCCTGACCTGGCGTTCGCGGTAGGCCGCGGTCGTCGCGCTTTCAAGATGGGTGGAGACGGCGACGAAGGGGCCTGACTCGGTCTCGATAACGGCACCGATCGCGAAACGCTCGCCGAGACGCGGCTGTTCGCCATCGGTGAACCAGAGACGCTCGCCCCAGAGGCGCAGCATGAAGGGCCGGCCGAGCGGCACCGAAGCCATCAGCGCATTGCCGTGAAAGCCCCTGGCGTTGAAATCATCCTCGCAGAACGCGCGCTCGGTATCGGAGCCGAGGCCCATCTCAATGAATTCGATGCCATAGGCATATTGCATGCCGAGTATAGCAGCGACTTCGGCGGTCGGATGGCGCTGGCCGGTGCGGGCCATGCCGTTGTCCATTTCCGATAGCAGCACGACTGGGGCCCTGGTTGCTGCGAGATGTCCAGCACTTTCCGGTGCGAACAGGCAGCGCTCCAGGTTCCAGGCAGCGACGGTGAAGGGAAAGGCGAGCGGCGCGGTCGAGGACGGCGCGGCGCCGACCTCGATGCTGTTCATTTCCGGTCGCGCGGCCATGGCGGCGTCATGGGCCGCAATGGTGCGCAGCATCGAAGCAAATCCTGCACGCAGTTCGAGCGATGGAACGGCAAGCTGCTCAACGGCTTCATGGATCACGATGCCGTCTCCAGCCGAAGGTTCTGCGCCGGTGCATCACCGGCAAAAGACGTGCCCCGTTCCAGCCGCTTGCCGGTTTCGGGCGAGAAGAAGTGCAGGCGGTCGACGGCAATCGTCACGGCGAGATCACCGGAAAGCGGCATTTCCGGAGAGAGCGCTATCGTCAGAGGTTGGCCCTCGATGGTGCCGTGCACGAGCCGCTGAGCACCGAGCTCCTCGACATAGTCGACCTGGAACAGCATCGCATCCTCGCCGACACCGGCAAGCCGGAGGTCCTCGGCGCGCAGGCCGACGGTCACAGCGCCTTCGACCGGGGCGCGGCTGCCAAGCTCAATCCTGTAGAGGCCGATCTGCAGGCTGCCGCCCTCGATCTGGCCCTTGATCAGGTTCATCGCCGGCGAGCCGATGAAGCTCGCGACGAAGGTCGAGGCCGGACGGTGGTAGACGTCGAGCGGACGGCCGATCTGCTCGATCCGGCCGCCGTTCAGCACCACCAGCCGGTCGGCGAGCGTCATCGCTTCGAGCTGGTCGTGGGTGACGTAGAGCGAGGTCGTGCCGAGGCGCTTCTGCAGGCGCTTGATCTCGCCGCGCATCGAGACGCGCAGCTTGGCGTCGAGGTTGGAGAGCGGCTCGTCGAACAGGAAGGCCGCCGGCTTGCGCACGATCGCGCGGCCCATGGCGACGCGCTGACGCTGGCCACCGGAAAGGGCGCGCGGCTTGCGCGCGAGATAGGGCTCGATTTCCAGCATCCGCGCGGCTTCGGCGACGCGGGCATCGATCTCGGCCTTGGGCGTCTTGCGGTTCTTCAGGCCATAGGCGAGGTTGTCGTAGACGGTCATGTGCGGATAGAGCGCATAGTTCTGGAAGACCATGGCGATGTCGCGCTCGGCCGGATCGACGTCGTTGATGACGCGCGAACCGATGGTCACCGTGCCCTTCGAAATCGTCTCGAGCCCGGCGACCATGCGCAAAAGCGTGGACTTGCCGCAGCCGGACGGGCCGACCAGCACGATGAACTCGCCGTCCTCGATATCGATCGAGACGGATTTCACCGCCTCGACATTGCCGTGATAGATCTTCGAGACCTCGGCGATGGTAATGGCCGCCATGGCTGCCTCCGTTAAAATGGTACCGTTTCAGAAGCGGGCGGGACAGTTGTCCCGCCTCCACTCCGCTTACTTGTCGCTTTCGGTCAGGCCCTTGATGAACCAGCGCTGGAAGATCACGACGATCATCACAGGCGGCAGCATGGCGAGGATCGCCAGTGCAAAGGCCTCGTTGTAGTCGGGGATGTTCGAGCCGACCCAGACAAGCAGGATCTGCTTGATGCCGCGAACCAGGGTGAAGAAGCCTTCGTCGGTGGTCATCAATGTGGGCCAGAGGTACTGGTTCCAGCCGTAGACGAACATGATGATGAAGATCGCCGCCATCATGGTGCGCGACAGTGGCACGAGCACGTCGATGAAGAACTTGAACGGCCCGGCGCCATCGATGCGCGCCGCCTCAAGCAGCTCGTCCGGCACCGACTTGAAGAACTGCCGGAAGTAGAACGTACCCGTCGCCGAGGCGAGCAGCGGCACGATCAGGCCGGTGTAGGTGTTGGTCAGCTTCAGCGTGTTCATCACTTCGTAGGACGGAAGGATGCGCACTTCGAGCGGAAGCAACAGCGTGGTGAAGATTACCCAGAAGAAGAAGGTCGCCAGCGGAAAGCGGAAATAGACCAGCGCATAGGCCGCGAGCATCGAGAGCACGATCTTGCCGACGGCGAAACCTAAGCCGAGGATCATCGAGTTCAGCATCATGTTGAAGCCGGTGATCTTGCCGGTGAAGCCGCCTTGACGGGTCAAGACCGTCTGGTAGGTCTCGACGAAATGGCCGCCCCAGGTGAGGCTGAGGCCATTGCGGTGGATATCGGCTGCCTCGTGCGTCGAGGTCATGAAGGCGACGACGACCGGCGCCACCATGATGAAGACGCCGAAGAGCAGGATGACGTGGTCGAAAATCTTGGTGCGATACATCGGCGCCGCCTCAGTTGTAGTGCACGCGCCGCTCGATGAAGCGGAACTGGAAGATGGTGAGAACGAAGACGATCAGCATCAGGATCACCGACTGGGCCGAAGAGCCGCCGAGATCGTTGCCGCGGAAACCGTCCATGTAGACCTTGTAGACAAGGGTGATCGGGTTGTTGGCGGCCTTGTCCTTCACCATCACGTCGATGACGCCGAAGGTATCGAACAGCGCATAGGTGACATTGATGATCAACAGGAAGAAGGCGGTCGGCGCCAAGAGCGGCAGGATCACCGTCCAGAAGCGGCGGAAGCCGGAGCGGCAATCGATCGCCGCCGCCTCGCGCACCGAGACCGGGATGCCCTGCAGGCCCGAGAGGAAGAAGATGAAGTTATACGGGATCTGCTTCCAGACGGAGACGACCACCATGGAAAAGGCGGTGTCGAAGTAATTCAGACCGACCTTGATGTCCCAGCCGAACCAGCGGGCGAGTTCGACGATCGGGCCGATATGCTGGTCGAAGAACATCATGCCGATGAGGCCGGCGACCGGCGGCGCGATGGCATAGACCCATATGAGCAGCGTCTTGTAGGCGGCGTTGCCGCGGATGACGCCATCGGCCTTGACGGCGAGCAGCAAGCCGATCGACAGCGCGAAGAAGGTGACGAGCGCCGTGAAGACGGCAGTGAAGCGGGCGATTCCGAGATACTCGCCCGATTTCAGCACGTCGGTATAGTTCGTCATGCCGACGAAGGTCGAGCCGAAGCCGAAGGGGTCTTCCAGATAGAAGGACGACTGGATCGCCTGAACCGACGGCCAGTAGAAGAAGATGAAGATGATCGCGAGCTGTGGCGCGAGGAAGAGGTAGGGCAGGAACGGCGAGGAGAACTGAACGCGCTTGGCAACGCCTTCTCCTCCGCTCTTCGACTGGCCACCGAAAAACCGGAAGGCGCCGAAGCGACGCCCGCCGGTTTGGGTTCCGGTTCCTCCCCGCGAGGCGGGGAGGAGATCTGTCGCGGTCGACATGGAGATCAGCCGGCCGTCTTGGCGAAGCGAGCGAGCAGCTCGTTGCCTTCCTTTTCGATCGTGTCGAAAGCGTCCTTGACGGTCGTTTCGCCCGAGAAGATGCGGCCGTATTCGCGTTCCATGATTTCGCGGATCTGCGGGTAGAAGCCGAGGCGGTAGCCCTTCGACCAGTCACCGGCCGGCAGCAGCAGCTGCTTGATGCCGACTTCAGCAACCGGCTTTTCCTTGTAGTAGCCGTCCTTCTGGGCGAGCTCGTAGGCTGCCTTGGTGATGGCAACGTAACCGGTGGCCTTGTGGTAGAAGTACTGGATTTCCGGCGAGGTCAGGAACTGGAAGAAGTCGGCAACGCAGTTGTTCTCTTCATCCGACTTGCCGGACATGGCAAACAGTGCCGCGCCGCCGATGAAAGAATTGGTGCCGGCACCCTTGATCGAGCCCCAATAGGGCAGGAAGGTTGCCGAGAACGGCATCTGCGCCGTCTTCTGCAGGCCGCCGAAGGAGCCCGACGAACCGATCCAGAACGCAGCCTTGCCTTCTTCGAAGACCTTCTGGTTGTCGTTCCAGCCGGCGCCGTAGAAAGCGAAGTAGCCTTCGTCCTTCCAGGCCTTGAGCTTGTCGAACATCATGATGAGGTTCGGGTCGGTGACCTTCAGCTGCGTGTCGACGACGGCGTCATAGCCGTTGTTGTTGGTGGCGAACTGGATGTTGTTGCGGGAGAAGAAGTTCTCCGTGAACTGCCAGGTGAGCTGCGACTGGACGAGCGGGATGTAGCCGGCTTCCTTCAGCTTCGGGGCAACCGCTTCAAACTCTTCCCAGGTCTTCGGCGCTTCGACGCCGGCCTTCTTCAGGGCCTCGTCGTTGATGTACATGATCGGCGCGGAGGAATTGAACGGCATGCCGACGAACTTGCCCTCGCTGTCGGCGTAAAAGTAGCGCACGCCGTCAATGAAGGCGTTGCGGTCGAAGTTGTGGCCAGCCTTGATGATCAGGTCTTCGGCCGGAATGACCGCGCCCTTGGCGTTGATGATCGTGGCGGCGCCGGCGTCGAAGACCTGCAGGATGTTCGGCTGTTCGCCCGAACGGAATGCGGCGATGCCGGAAGCGAGCGCTTCCTCGTAAGTGCCCTTGGAAACCGGGGTCAGCGCGCAGGCGCTTTGGGCTTCGTTGAACTTCTTGGAAACTTCATTGATGACTTCGCCGTTGCGGCCGGCCATGCCGTGCCACCAGGTGATATTGGTCGCGGCAAATGATGACGTCGCGGAAAAAGCGAAGCTAAGGGCTGCGAATGAAAACTTCTTGAACATGACTTGGTCCCTCTCCACCGGGTTGCGGATGGCTTGGACTAGTGACGTTCAATGACAGGCCCGTAACGCTTTTATGTCGGAACGATTACAAATTCGCGATTTTGTTCCAAGGCGGGATGCGGGCGGAACACCGCAATCATTTTCCCTCATCCCGCGCCGGTTCAGAAGGCATCCGGCAGATGCCGCGGCCAGCCCCAAGGGGTCACCGTGATGATGTCGTAGCGCACGGAAAGCCTGTTGAAGTCCGGTTGCCTGGCCAGCCAGAGATCGCTCGCAGCGCGAATGCGTTTTTGCGCCGTGGCCGTCACCGCGAATACGCCGTCCTCGGCCGAGCGGCGCGCCTTGACCTCGACGCAGGCAATGAGATCGCCGCGCCGGGCGATGATGTCGATCTCGCCGAGCTTGGTGCGATGGCGCATGGCGACGATGCGGTAGCCCTTCAGCAGCAGGCAGAGCGCCGCGCGGTATTCGGCGAGTTGCCCCCGCCTCAGCGCTTTCAGCTTCCGCCGGTCGCTGCCGTCAGCCGTCATGGCGCTTCTTCAGCTGCAGCAGCCGGTCATAGAGCTCCTTGCGCGGCACGCCCGTCTGGCGGGCGGCTTCGGTCGCCGCCTTGCCGGCCGGCATGTCGGCGACAAGGCTCAGCAGCAGGGCGTCGACATCGGCCGCTTCCGGCTCGGGTGCGGCATCCGGCGGCCCGATGACGAGCACGATCTCGCCTTTGACGGCGCCAGCTTCTCCATAATGTGCAGCAAGCTCGCCGAGCGTGCCGCGGCGGAACTCCTCGAAGGTCTTGGTGAGCTCGCGGCAGACGGCAGCCCGCCTACCCTCGCCCAGCACCTCGGCTGCGGCCGCCACTGTCGCGGCGATGCGGTGCGGCGATTCAAAGAACATGATTGTCGCCGGCACGGCCGCTAATTCCCTGAGGCGATCGCGTTTCGCCTTGTCCTTGGTCGGCAGGAAACCGGCAAAGAGGAAGGCATCGTTTGGCAGGCCGGAGCCGACGAGTGCTGCAAGCGGCGCCGAGGCGCCCGGGATCGGCACGACGCGATGACCGGCTTCGATCGCAAGCTGCCCCAGCCGGTAGCCCGGGTCGGAAACCAGCGGTGTTCCGGCGTCGGAAACGAGCGCCACCGATCGCCCTTCGGCGAGTGCTGCAAGCAGCCGGGGGCCGGCTTCGTCGGCATTGTGCTCGTGATAGGCGTAGGGCCGGTTCACGATGCCATAGCGGTCGAGCAGCACGCGCGTAACCCTCGTGTCCTCGCAGGCGAGCACATCGGCGCCGGCAAGCGTTTCCAGTGCGCGCAGCGTAATGTCGCCGAGATTGCCGATCGGGGTCGCCACCAGATAGAGCGCCGCATCGAGGGGCCGGGCCGGAACGCTGACATTGTGCAGGCGATAGCTACGCTCTCTCTGCCCGCCCGATGCTTCCGATGTCTTCTGCTTTTCCACCTGTAACGTCCTGATCGTGCTCACCGATGCGTCGGTCCGGTCTTTATGAGTGAGCCGGCAGGGCAGGGCAAGGGCAAGGCAATGGTCCAGCGCGCTGCATCTGGGGACAGAAGCCCTTAAACCCCTTGCGTTCCGGGCGCTGTTTCTGCCATTTTGCCGGTCCACATATTTCCGGTCGGTCGGCCGGGACACTCGCAGTTGACGCTCAGGCGGACGCCTCGTCTGCCGGGCAATGGTTGAAAGCGGCATCCCATGCGCATTACTCTCGAGCGGTCCAACCTCCTGAAATCGCTGAACCACGTGCACCGCGTGGTCGAGCGGCGAAACACGATCCCGATCCTCTCGAACGTGCTCTTGCGTTCCGACGGTGCGAGCCTCGAAATGAAGGCGACCGACCTCGACCTCGAAATCACCGAGGCGACACCGGCGCAGGTGGAACAGTCGGGCGCCACCACGGTGCCGGCGCATCTGCTCTACGACATCGTGCGCAAGCTGCCTGACGGTTCGGAAGTGCTGCTCGCCACCAATGCCGAGGGCACGGCGATGACCGTTGCCTCGGGCCGTTCGAAATTCTCGCTGCAGTGCCTGCCGCAGTCCGACTTCCCGGATCTCACCGCCGGCAGCTTCTCGCACTCCTTCCGCCTCAAGGCGACCGACCTCAAGATGTTGATCGATCGCACCCAGTTTGCGATCTCAACCGAGGAAACCCGCTACTATCTCAACGGCATTTTCGTGCACACCGTCGAGAGCAAGGGCGAACTGAAGCTGCGCGCCGTCGCCACGGACGGTCACCGCCTCGCCCGCGCTGACGTTGAAGCCCCGTCCGGCTCCGAAGGCATGCCGGGCATCATCATCCCGCGCAAGACCGTCAGCGAACTGCAGAAGCTGCTCGACAACCCGGACCTCGTCGTCACCGTCGAAGTCTCGGACGCCAAGATCCGACTGACGATGGGTTCGATCGTCATGACCTCGAAGCTGATCGACGGCACCTTCCCGGATTACCAGCGCGTGATCCCGGCCAACAACGACAAGGAACTGCGCGTCGATTGCCAGTCCTTCGCCCAGGCCGTCGACCGCGTTTCGACGATCTCGTCGGAGCGCGGCCGCGCCGTCAAGCTGGCGCTGAACGAAGGCCAGATGACGCTGACGGTCAACAATCCGGATTCGGGTAGTGCCACGGAAGAACTGCCCGTTGGCTACGACCACGACCCGCTCGAAATCGGCTTCAACGCCAAGTATCTGCTCGACATCACCTCGCAGCTGACCGGCACCGATGCGATTTTCATGCTGGCCGATCCGGGCTCGCCGACGCTCGTTCGCGATCTTGCTGCCGAGGATGCGCTTTACGTGCTGATGCCGATGCGCGTGTAACGCGGGCCTGACGCGGTGCGAAATACCAACCCGTCACGCCCGCTCGTGACGGGTTTTTTGTTGATCGATCCATCCGGCGTCTGTTGATAAGGCGACGCTTTCAGGCGCAGACAGACTTGTTTTTGCCGCAGATGGGGACACATTATGATTGCCGCCGCCCGGATCGGCTCGAATCAACGAGCCGGGATCACAGCGGGCGGCCCGAATGAGGAGAGGACGACGGTTTTGAGGGGTTCAATGAATTTGCGCGTGAAGGTGAAGGAACGGCTCGGACGGAAGTTCGATGAGGAAATTCGCTTTTTCAAGGGATGGATGAGCAATGCCAAGGCTGTCGGCGCAATCCTGCCGACCTCTTCCATAACCGCGCGCCGAATGGCGAGCGTCATCAATCCTGCTTCGGGCCTGCCGGTTCTTGAGCTGGGCCCGGGCACGGGTGTCATCACGAAGGCAATTCTGGAACGCGGCCTGCCCGCATCGAGCCTTGTCTCGGTCGAATATTCGACCGACTTCTATAACCAGCTCAGGGCCAACTTCGCCGGCGTCAATTTCGTCAATGGCGATGCTTTCGATCTGGAACATACGCTCGGCGAGCTGAAGGGACAGACCTTCGACAGTGTCGTCTCGGCAGTGCCGCTCTTGAACTTCCCGATGCATCGGCGCGTCGAGCTGATCGACGACCTGCTCTCGCGCATTCCGGCCGGCCGGCCGGTCGTGCAGATTTCCTATGGGCCGCTCTCGCCCGTCGTCGCCATGCCGGACCGCTACAGCATCCAGCATCTCGACTTCGTCGTGCGCAACATCCCGCCGGCACAGCTTTGGGTCTATCGTCGGGCGCACTGACGGGATGTTCGGCGTCTACGTCACCCATCCGCAGGTCTGGATCGATCCGGACGTGCCCGTCCCGCAATGGGAACTTTCCGCTGTTGGCCGCGATCGTGCGGCCCTGACGGCGGCGTTGCCGTGGGTGCGCTCGCTCGGGAGGATCGTCTCGAGCGACGAAACCAAGGCGATCGAAACGGCCCAGCTGCTTGCCGATGCCGCCGGCCTGACGGTCGAAATTCACCATGACATGGGCGAGAACGATCGCTCCGCCACCGGCTTCCTACCGCCGCCGGAATTCGAGAAAGCGGCCGACTGGTTCTTCGCCCATCCGGCGGAAAGTTTTAAGGGCTGGGAGCGCGCGATCGACGCCCAGACGCGGATCTCGGACGCAGTGTTCCGTGTCCTCGAAGGGCACGACACCAAGATCCCAATCGCCTTCGTCGGCCATGGCGGCGTCGGCACCCTTTTGAAGTGCCGGCTGCTTGGCGCGCCGATTGCCCGCAGTTCCGACCAGAAGGGCGGTGGCGGCGGCAACGTCTTCGCTTTCCGCCTTGCGGATCGCGCCGTCGCATGCGACTGGACCCCGATGGAAAACTGGCAGGGGATCTAGACGATGACCGAAACCGCGCGCGACAGATTGATCGTAGGCCTCGACCTTCCGACGATCGCCGATGCCGAGAGGATCGTGTCGACGCTCGGGAACGACGTCTCCTTCTACAAGATCGGCTATCAGCTGGTCTTTGCCGGCGGGCTTGAATTCGCGCGCGACCTTGCCGCCAGCGGCAAGAACGTCTTCCTCGACATGAAGCTGCTCGATATCGACAACACGGTTGCCAAGGGTGTCGAGAACATCGTCAAGATGGGCATGTCGATGTTGACCCTGCACGCCTATCCGAAGGCGATGAAGGCGGCCGTCGAAGCCGCTAGAGGTTCCGATCTCTGCCTCCTCGGCGTCACCGTGCTCACCTCGATGGACGAGCAGGACGTGATCGATGCCGGCTACGAATACGACCCGCACACGCTGGTGCTGCGCCGGGCCGAACAGGCGCGCGCCGCCGGCATGGGCGGCATCGTCTGCTCGGCGGAAGAATCCGCAGCGGTCCGCAAGATCATCGGACCGAACATGGCGCTGGTGACGCCGGGTATCCGCCCTGCCGGCGCCGACAAGGGCGACCAGAAGCGGGTGATGACGCCGGCCGAAGCCTTGAAGGCCGGATCCAGCCACCTCGTCGTCGCGCGCCCAATCGTCGCAGCCGCCGAGCCGCTTGCGGCCGCCCGCGCCATTCTCGCGGAAATGAACGGCGCGCTTGCCCGCTGATGCGGGCGGCGCCAGGAACCCATCGCGATCCGCTTGACCTCAATCAAAATTTGCCGGAAGTAAGTCTCCCGTCAGCCTTCAGCGGTGCAAGACGAGGAGTTCACTATGGCCAAGGGATACTGGATCGCACGGGTCGATGTCCGCGACCCCGAGCGCTACAAGGATTATGTGACGGCAGCAAAGCCGGCCTTCGAGAAATACGGCGCGAATTTTCTCGCGCGCGGCGGCGAACATCATCGCCTTGAGGGCGGCGTGCGCGCGCGCAACGTCGTCATCGAATTTCCGTCGCTGCAGGCAGCGGTCGACTGTTACAACTCGCCCGAATACCAGATTGCCGCCGCGATCCGCCAGGAAGTCGCCGACGCGGAGATGGTCGTCGTCGAAGGCGTCTGACGACCCGGCATCCCCATCTTCCGACAGACCCGACAAGCCGCGTGGATTGGCCTTCACCTCTCGCGGCTGTTGGGCTATGTAGCAATCAATTCTTTCCTCTGCGATCAGGAGTGCGTTTCCCATGACCTTGTCCAACCTTCCGCCGCTGGTGACGATTTTCGGCGGATCCGGGTTCGTCGGCCGTCATGTCGTGCGCGCACTCGCCAAGCGCGGCTACCGCATTCGCGTTGCCGTTCGCCGGCCCGACCTTGCCGGCCACCTGCAGCCGCTCGGCAATGTCGGCCAGATCTCCTTTGTCCAGGCGAACCTGCGGTACCGGAAATCCGTCGATCGCGCCGTCGAAGGCTCCGACCACGTCATCAACTGCGTCGGCGTGCTGTTTGAAAAAGGCCGCAACACGTTTGACGCCGTCCAGGATTTCGGCGCGCGCGCGGTGGCAGAAGCGGCACGTAGCGTCGGCGCCACGCTGACGCACATTTCGGCGATCGGCGCGGACGCTTCCTCGCCGTCGCAATACGCCCGCAGCAAGGGCCGCGCCGAGGCGGCGATCCTGGAAACGAAGCCTGACGCGATCATCCTGCGTCCGTCGATCGTCTTCGGTCCCGAGGACGGCTTCTTCAACAAGTTCGCCAACATGGCCCGCTTCTCGCCGGTCCTGCCGCTGATCGGCGGCGGCCACACCAAGTTCCAGCCCGTCTACGTGACCGATGTCGCCGAGGCCGTGGCGCGCGCCGTCGACGGCAAGATCACCAAGGGCAAGATCTACGAACTCGGCGGCCCGGATGTCTTAAGCTTCCGCGACTGTCTCGAGATCATGCTGAACACGATCGACCGCAAGCGCACGCTCGTCTCGCTGCCCTTCGGCGTCGCATCCTTCATCGGCAGCATCGCGTCGATGGTCCCCTTCATCACGCCGCCGCTCACCCCCGACCAGGTGGTGTTGCTGAAATCCGACAATGTCGTCTCGGCAAAGGCGGTTTCCGAGGGACGTACGTTCGCCGGCATTGGCATCGATCCGACCATGCTGGAGTCGATCCTGCCGACCTATCTGGTGCGCTATCGCCCGCAGGGCCAGTACACGCGCAGCGGCCGCGGCGCCTGATCGCCGCAAAGCCCATCTTATTTTGAACGGCCGCCGGTACCCACGGGCGGCCGTTTGCTGTGGTATCCAGGCAACAGCGTTGCAGTTCTGCCGCAGTTAAGAAAGCGAATGGCATTTACCGCAAATTCAACATGTCCTGATATTGATCATGTCATATCCAGCGACTAAACACCGCCTCGCGCCCCGATCGCAAGGCATGACGGCGGGCGGCAGCAGCAATCTCGAAAGGCATAGCGTCCATGGGCAAGTCGATCGCAATCTTTTTTGCGTCTGCGGCACTGATCATTCTGGCTGGCTCATTCATCGCGCCGAACACGGTCGCGAGCAGCGGCAAGGGTTGCGCGCCGGCCTATGGCGTCGATCCGTGCACGACGGCATCGATCGATCTTTCCGGCAACTAAGGCCGGCGCCCTTTAGATCAGGCAATTCCGGACGGAAAGCGGCTTCGCGCTTTTCCTGGAATTGCTTTGGAAGGGCATAGTTAGAGTTATTGGCGGGGGCCAGTGGCCGCGTGCGTTTCACCTTGAGACGCACGCGGCTTTGTTTTTGAGGCCTTATCCGAGTTCGAAGAAGACTGAGGTCAAAGAAAAAGGCGCGTCCAGAACGCGCCTTTTTCATTTGAGATCGTTGATCCCGAGATCAGCCGAGCAACCAGAGGCCGATCAGGCCGGCCGTGCCGACGACGATGCGCCAGATGGCGAAGGGCGTGAAACCGCGCCGCGAGACGAAATCGAGCAACGAACGCACGACGAAGATGCCGGCGACGAACGCCGCGATGAAGCCGACGGCGATCAGGGTGAAATCGTCGAAGGAGAGCGCGTCGCGGTTCTTATAGAGGTCCAGCGTGAAGGCGCCGAGCATGGTCGGCATCGCCAGGAAGAACGAGAACTCCGCGGCCGAGCGCTTGTCGGTCCCCATCAGCAGGGCGCCGGCGATCGTGGCACCGGAACGCGAGGTGCCGGGGATCATCGCCAGGCACTGGAACAGGCCGATCTTCAGCGCCAGCGACGGCGGATAGTCCATGACGTCAGTGTAGCGCGGCTTCAGCGGCAGGTGGTCGATCGCGTAGAGGATGAAGCCGCCGACGATCAGCACGACACAGATGAGCATCGGCGTTTCGAACAGCACCGTCTTGATGAAATCATGGGCGATTGCGCCGATGACGGCCGCCGGCAGGAAGGCGATCAAAACGGACAGGACGAAGCGGCGCGCCTTGATGCTCGTCGGCAGCGCCAGCGCGATCGACAGAAGCTTCTGGAAATAGACGAGCAGGATGGCCAGAATGGCGCCGAGCTGGATGAGGACGGCGAAGGTGTTGCCCGGCGACCTGAAGCCGAGGAAGTGGCCGGCAAGGAGGACGTGCGCCGTCGACGAAACAGGGATAAACTCCGTCAAGCCCTCGATGAGTCCGAGGACAAGCGCGCTGATGATCGATTGATCCGCCATATATGAGATTTTCCTGACAAGTTTTGGAGTGGGAGGAAAAGGCTGATTCGCTTGTGTTTGCCACCACAAATTTCTATAGCTCTATCACAGGAGCCGTGGCCAGACGCTTGCGCCGCCACGCTGACGCCCCCAGCAAAAAGACTCTGAGAAGCCAGATCATCGATGCCGACACTGTATCATCACCCCATGTCCTCCGCTTCACGGTTCGTTCGCCTTATCCTCTCGGAATATGGCTATCAGACGGAATTGTCCGAGGAACAGCCCTGGGAGAACCGGCGCGACTTCCTGGCCTTGAACCCGGCCGGGACGCTACCGGTCTATGTTGACGACAGTATGAGAGCGCTCTGTGGCGCCACGATCATCTCGGAATATCTCGACGAAACGAACGGAATCATGAAGCGGGATCGCCGGCTTCTGGCCGAGGACCCGTTCCAGCGGGCGGAAATCCGCCGCCTGGTCGAGTGGTTCCTGCACAAGATGGAAGCGGACGTGACGCGGCCGCTGGTGCGCGAGCGGATCTTCAAGCTGCAAATGACACCGGACCAGGGCGGCGGCGCGCCCGACAGCAAGGTCCTGCGCACCTCGCGCGCCAATATCCGCCAGCATATGAAGTATCTCTCCTGGCTCGCCGGTTCGCGCACCTGGCTTGCCGGCGACCGCATCTCCTATGCGGATCTCGCCGCGGCCGCGACGGTGTCCGTGCTCGACTATCTCGGCGAGATCGACTGGTCGGATGCCCCGACCGCCAAGGAGTGGTACCAGCGGCTGAAGTCCCGCCCCTCCTTCCGCCCGCTGCTTGCCGAGCGTGTGCGCGGCGTGACTCCGGTTCCGCACTATGCGGACCTCGACTTCTGAGGATGAATCCGTGCCCGGCATCGCTGCCAAGGCTGACAATGGGGATCGACGGCGGCTGAAGCTGACCGAATTCCTGAAAGCCGAGGCGGCAGACAAGGGCTTCGATCTCTGTCGCATCACCCGCCCGGACGCCATTCCCGAGGCGCCGGCTCGGCTCCAGGACTTCCTCGACGACGGCTTCCACGGCACGATGGACTGGCTGGCCGAGACTGCCGAGCGACGCTCCGATCCGCGCACGCTCTGGAGCGACGTGCGCTCGGTGGTGATGTTCGCGATGAATTACGGGCCGGAAGACGATCCGCGCGGGATTCTCGAAAAGACCGATCGCGGCGCGATCTCGGTCTATGCCCAGAACCGCGACTATCATGACATCATCAAAGGCAAGCTCAAGGAAGTCGCGACCCGCTTCGCCGCGCGCGCCGGCGAGGACGTCAAGGTCTTTGTCGACACCGCCCCGGTGATGGAGAAACCACTCTCGGAGAAGGCCGGCCTCGGCTGGCAGGGCAAGCACACCAATCTCGTCAGTCGCGAATTCGGCTCCTGGCTGTTTCTCGGCAGCCTGTTCACCACGGCGGACCTCGTCATCGACGAGCCGGAGCGCGACCATTGCGGCTCCTGCCGCGCCTGCCTCGATGCCTGCCCGACCGGCGCTTTTCCTGCGCCCTATCAGATCGACGCGCGGCGCTGCATTTCCTACCTGACCATCGAGCACAAGGGTCCAATCGACCCGGAGCTGCGCCCGTTGATGGGCAACCGCATCTATGGCTGCGACGACTGTCTCGCCGCCTGCCCCTGGAACAAGTTCGCGCAGGCAGCCTCCGAAATGAAGCTGAAGGCGCGCGAGGACCTGAAGGCGCCATCGCTGGAAGCTTTGCTCGGCCTCGACGACCCGGCCTTCCGCAGCCTGTTCTCGGGCTCGCCGGTCAAGCGCATCGGCCGCGACCGTTTCGTGCGCAACGTGCTGATCGCGGCCGGCAACTCCGGCAACCAGGCGCTCGTGCCTGCCGTCAAGGCGCGCGTCGGCGATGCCTCGCCCGTGGTGCGGGCGATGGCGGTCTGGGCGCTGTCACGATTGGTCGCGCCGGTGGCGCTTGCGCAATTTGCCGAACAATGCGAGCCAGAGACGGACGAAGACGTCCTCAACGAATGGCAAATGGCGGGAGTGAGCCGATGCATGTCCTGATCCTTGGCGCCGGTTACTCCGGTATGGCAATCGCGCGGACCATGGCCCCGACGGCGACAAGCGTTGTCGGCACCACCCGCACCGAGGAGAAGGCAGCGAAGCTCGAAAAGGCCGGCATCCGTCCGATCCTCTTCGACGGTGAGACCATATCCGATGACCTCGCTGCCGCGCTTGGCCAGGCGACGCACCTGATCCAGTCGATCGCGCCCGGCCGCGACGGCGATCCGATGTTTCGCACTTCCAGCCCGGATCTCGCGCAGCTGGCGCCGAACCTCAAGTGGATCGGTTATCTCTCGACCGTCGGCGTCTATGGCGACCACGGCGGCGAATGGGTCACCGAGGACATGCTGCGCAAACCGGTCTTGGCCCGCTCGGTCGAGCGGGTGGAGGCGGAGGATGCCTGGATCGCCTTCGGCGCGAAGCAGGGCATTCCGGTTGCCGTGTTGAGGCTTGCCGGCATCTACGGCCCCGGACGCAACGCCTTCTGCAATCTCGCAAACGGCACGGCCCGGCGCCTGATCAAGCCTGGGCAGGTGTTCAACCGCATCCGGGTCGAAGATATCGGCGCGGCCACCCTGTTCCTCGCCAACAACGGCACGAGCGGCGTCTTCAACATCACCGACAACGAGCCGGCGCCACCACAGGACGTGGTGCTTGAGGCCGCGCGGCTGATGGGCGTCGAACCGCCGCCGGAAATTCCCTTCGAGCAGGCGGAGCTGTCACCGATGGCCCGCTCCTTCTATGGCGAGAACAAGCGGGTATCGAACGCCCGCATGCGCGCCACCGGTTTCGAGTTCGCGTATCCGGATTATCGCGTTTCGCTTGCGCAGCTCTGGCAATCCGGCACATGGCGCAACGCCTGAAACGCAACTCGGCGCTCAATCAATAACATAACCCGAAATGCTTATAGAAAGCCGATAGTCAGTCCATCAGTAATGGCGGCGGCAGCGCCGCCAGAATTGTGACTTTCTCTGGATATTCATTCGATACTTGACGAATTGAATACAACCTGTGCGCTAGTAACGAGTTTTCGACCATCCGGATTCCGGAAATTTCGTCCAATTCGAAATTTTTAATGAAATTTTTCGTTTACCACTGAGTTGCGCCTGCGTGCGGAAGGCTGTGAGCGTTCAACCGCTGATTCCAAAGAACTTCCTGGCTCCATTTAAACTATTTCAAACAATCTTCGTTTTTGAATTTTCGTCATTTTTTAATAAATCCTAATAGATCGTAAATGGTTGAAGCACGTTTTCGCCATTTTTCGCCCCAATTAGCGGTTCCCAGAAGATTTTTATTCAACCATTTGACCGAGGGGATCGCCAGTTGACGCCAGCGAAGATCAAGGCTGCTGCCGCTGCAGCGCTGTTCACGACCGCTATCGGTCTCGTTTCCGTTTCCGATAGCCATGCAGCCGGCGCCGGCTGCGGCGGCGCGTCCTGGTACGCGCTGAGCTCCAAGACCGCCTCCGGCGAGCGCATGAATGCCGCCCGCCTGACCGCCGCCCACCGCAGCCTGAAGTTCGGAACCAAGGTTCAGGTCACCAACAAGCGCAACGGCAAGAGCGTGATCGTTCGGATCAACGACCGTGGGCCATTCATTCGTGGCCGCGTGATCGACCTTTCCAAGGCTGCAGCCTCGCAGATCGGCATGATCCGCTCCGGCCACGCCAGCATCTGTTATCGCGTCATCAATTCCTGATTTTTGAAATACTGCCATCCGACCGATCGTCAGGTGGGTTTACTTGAGAAAGACCATTCTCGGCGGTTAATCTTCTCCGCCGTCTTGCTCTTCGATGCCATCGCCGTTACCACGGCGAAAAAGGAGTTGATCGAAGATGCGTTTGGGCGGCAGGCTCGCTGGAGCCATTGAGGTTCTTGAGGATATCGAAAAGCGGAAGCGCCCGGTCGCCGACGCGCTCAAGGATTGGGGCCTCTCCCATCGCTTCGCCGGATCCGGCGATCGCTCGGCGATCGGCAACATCGTCTACGACGCCCTTCGCATGAAACTCTCGCACGCCTTCCTGATGGACAGCGACAGCGCGTCGGCGCTCGGCCATGCCGTCATGTACCGGCAATGGGGCTTCACCCCGGAAGCGCTCGCTGCCGAACTCGACGGCGACAAATTTGCGCCTGAGATGCCGTCAGCCGAGATGGCGCAAGCCTTCGCCACGCGCCGCCTCGAAGACGCCGCAGCCCACATCCAGGGCGACATTCCCGAATGGGTCCAGGCCTCCTTCGAGGAAAACTTCTCCGACGATTGGCTCGATGAAGCGAAGGCCCTCGCCGGCCGGCCGACGCTCGACCTGCGTGCCAATACGCTGAAGGCCTCGCGCGCCAAGGTGCTGAAGGCGCTGGAGCGCAGCGGTGCCGAACCGGCGACGATCGCCCGCAACGGCATTCGCATTCCGGCCGGCGAAGGCGCCTCGCGCCTGCCGAACGTGACGGCGGAGCTTTCCTTTCAGAAGGGCTGGTTCGAAGTCCAGGACGAAGGCTCGCAGATCGTTGCCGATCTCGCCTTTCCGCAGGAAGGCGAACAGGTGCTCGACTATTGCGCCGGCGGTGGCGGCAAGACGCTCGCCATGTCGGCGGCGATGAACAACAAGGGCCAGGTGCACGCCTACGACACCGACCGCAAACGCCTCGCGCCGATCATCGAACGGCTGAAGCGCGCCGGCACCCGCAATGTCCAGGTGCATGAATCCACTGACAGCCTCGCGCCGCTCGCCGGCCGCTTCGACCGCGTACTGGTCGATGCGCCCTGCACCGGCACCGGCACCTGGCGCCGCCGGCCCGACACGAAATGGCGCCTCAATCAGAAGAATCTTGAAGAGCGCATCTCCCAGCAGGAGGAAGCGCTGGCGAGCGCTGCCCAGTTCGTCCGCCCGGGCGGCCACCTCATCTATGTCACCTGCTCGGTACTGCCTGAGGAAAACGAGGCCCAGGTCTACGGCTTCTGCGAAGACAACCCGGAATTCGAGATCCTGTCGGCAGCCGACATCTGGGCGACGCTCTTTGGAACCGACAAGCCGCAACCCTGGTCGGCCGACATGAAGACGGTGACGCTGACGCCCGCCTCGACCGGCACGGACGGCTTCTTCTTCTGCCTGATGCAACGCAAGGGTTGACGCCTTTTGACAATGGTCAGAACACGCGCATCAGATTGAAAACGTTCTAAACTATACACTTTGACACAAGTTTGCTTTTGGTTCATGAGAGGCGGGCCCGGCCGGGCCCTTTCTCATGGCCCGACGCCTGAACGATGCCGCGTTTGCGCACTCGCTCGGCTGCGCCGAAGGAAGCAACAGGAGAGGGTCATGACCAAGAAATTCATCCGCGGCGCCGCGCTGGCGTTCATGACGGCAACGTCGGCGTTGGCCCTGCAGCCGGCCCACGCCGCAACCGATGCCGCCGCCGTGGTGAAGCATTACACCGCCGTCGCCCATGCCAAATTCGAAGATGCGCTGACGACGGCCGAGGCACTCGACAAGGCGGTCGACGCGCTGATCGCGACGCCGAGCGAAGAAACGCTGAAGGCCGCGCGCGACGCCTGGCGGAAGGCCCGCAACCCCTACCAGGAGACCGAAGTCTACCGCTTCGGCAACGCGATCGTCGACGAGTGGGAAGGCAAGGTCAACGCCTGGCCGCTGGACGAAGGCCTGATCGACTATGTCGACCCGAGCTACGGCAGCGAAAGCGACGAGAACGCGCTGTTCACCGCCAACGTCATCGCCAACAAGACGATTAAGATCGACGGCAAGGACGTCGATGCCAGCAACATCACGCCGGAATTCCTGGCGGGCACGCTGCAGGAAGCCGGCGGCATCGAGGCGAACGTCGCCACCGGCTACCATGCGATCGAATTCCTGCTCTGGGGCCAGGACCTGAACGGCACCAAGGCTGGCGCCGGAAACCGCCCCTATACCGACTATGACACCAAGGCCTGCACCGGCGGCAATTGCGACCGCCGCGCCGCCTATCTGAAGGCCGCGACCGAGCTCCTGGTTTCCGACCTCAAGGAAATGGTTGCCAACTGGACACCGGACGGTGCCGCAACCAAGGCCGTCGAGGCTGACCCGAAGGCTGGCCTCGTCGCCATCCTCACCGGCATGGGTTCACTCTCCTATGGCGAACTGGCCGGCGAGCGCATGAAGCTCGGCCTGCTGCTGCACGATCCGGAAGAAGAGCATGACTGCTTCTCCGACAACACGCACAACTCGCATCTGCACGACGCGATCGGCATCCAGTCGGCCTATAGGGGCGAGTACACCCGCGTCGACGGTACGAAGATGACCGGCCCGTCGCTTTCGGAACTCGTTGCCGCCAAGGACGCAGCACTCGACAAGGAAATGACCGGCAACCTTTCGACCACAGTCGAGAAGATGCAGGCAATGGCCAAGCGCGCGGAAACCACCGAGGCCTACGACCAGATGATCGGCGAAGGCAATGCCGAGGGCAACGCCACCGTGCAGGCGGCGATCGACGGCCTGATCGCCCAGGCAAAGACCGTTCAGCGCGTCATTGCGTCACTGGATCTCGGCACGATCGAGCTTGAAGGTTCCGACAGCCTGGACAATCCTAACGCCGTCTTCCAATAAGCTGAAAAGGCGGGCCGCGCCGGCACCGGTGCGGCCCGATCCTCTACTGATGAAAACTGGCGCTCCTCGCCTTCTCGCGCTTCTTTTTGCGCAGGCGCTCTTTACCGCCTTGCCCGCCCTTGCCGGCGACGGCCTTCCGATCGAACGCACTGACCTCGACATCAAGGACCGCCAGCGCGTCCTGACGGTCACACGGCCGACCGATGACTTCTCGAAGGCGGAAAGCTTCGAGGCCATGTCCGGTGGTGCTGCGACCTCGATCGCGCCCGTCAATGCCGACAGCTTCTCGCAGTTTTCGGCCAATCTCACCTTCCAGGAAGAGGGAGGCTTCAAGCTCGGCAACGCGCTGTTCCGCAAGCTCTGGGTCTCCTCGCCCTCCTCGACCCAAGCCTCCGACGGCCTTGGCCCGCTCTACAACGCCCGCGCCTGCCAGAGCTGTCACCTGAAGGACGGACGCGGACGCCCGCCGGAGGGCTCCACCGATGCGACTTCGATGTTCTTCCGTCTGGCGCGCCCTTCGCGCGACGACGACGAGCGACGGTTGATCGAGACGCATCAGGTCGTCAACTTCCCGGACCCAGTCTATGGTGCCCAGCTTCAGGATAGCGCCGTGCCGGGCCTTGCTGCCGAAGGGCATCTGAAGGTCAGTTACACCGAGCAGCCGTTCACCTTCCCCGACGGCGAGACCGTTTCGCTGCGCCGGCCAAGTTATTCGGTGGCCGATCTTGCCTACGGGCCGCTCGATCCGGCAACGACGCTCTCGCCGCGCGTGGCCCAGCCGATGATCGGGCTTGGCCTCATCGAGGCGATCCATGAGGCGGACATCCTCGCGCTTGCCGATCCTGACGACGCCGACGGCGACGGGATCAGCGGCCGCCCGGCGCTCAGACGTGACGCGAAGACCGGCAGGCTGACCATCGGACGTTTCGGCTGGAAGGCACAGAATGCCACCGTGCGGCAGCAGAGTGCCGATGCCTTTGCCACCGATATCGGCATCTCCTCCCCCGACGCCGACCGGCCGCATGGCGACTGCACTGCCGCCCAAGCGAAATGCCTCACCATGGCGACCGGTGTGCAGGAACGGCTTGGTCCGACCGAAGCGCCCGATCCGGTGCTTAACCTCGTGACCTTCTATTCGGAGAACCTTGCCGTTCCGGCGCGTCGCAAGGCGAGCTTTGCCGAAACGCTTCGCGGCAAGAAGGTCCTCTACGACCTTGGCTGCACGAGCTGCCACACGCCGAAATTCGTCACCCGCCGGGATGCAACAAACAAGGCGCAGTCCTTCCAGCTCATCTGGCCCTATTCCGATTTCCTGCTGCACGACATGGGCGAAGGTCTCGCGGACGGCCAGGAAGTGGGCGTCGCCACCGGCCGCGAATGGCGCACCCCGCCGCTCTGGGGCATCGGCTTGACGAAGACCGTCAGCGGGCACACTTTCCTGCTGCACGACGGACGCGCCCGCAATTTCACCGAAGCGATCCTCTGGCATGGCGGCGAAGGGCAGACGGCCCGCGATGCTTTCGCCGCCCTTGCCGCAAGCGATCGCCACGATCTCCTTGCCTTCCTGGAGTCACTCTGATGCCCTCTACGCATACGCTCACCCTCGCATTCTCCCTGGCGCTGACGACCGCATTGCCCGCAATGGCTCAGGAGGGGAGCGCGCTCTCGCCGCGTGTCGTCAACGAGGCCGCCGTGCCCGCCGTCATGGCCAAGGCCGTCGACGACTTCATCATTCCCGGCTACCGCAATCTGTCGGAAAAGACCGCCGCTGCAAGGCAAGCGACCGCGAAGCTCTGCGAGGCGCCGTCGCAGCCGGCACTCAAGAACGCGCAGAGTGCGTTCTCCGACCTGGTCGGCGCCTGGTCGGCGATCGAGGTCGTGAGGCTTGGTCCGGCTCTCGAACAGAACCGCTTCGAACGCTTCCTCTTCTACCCCGATCGCAAGAGCACCGGGCTCAAGCAGGTGCAGGCGATCCTTTCGAAGGCGGACGAAAGCGCAACGGACGAAGCCAAGCTCAAGGGCAAGAGCGTCGCGGCGCAAGGGCTGGGCGCACTCGAATATGTTCTCTATGGCACGGGCGCCGAGGTGCTTTCGGGCAAGGACGGCGACTTCCGCTGCCGCTATGGCCTGGCGATCACTGGGAACCTCGATGACATCGCCAACGAATTCCTGGCCGCATGGCAGAAGCCCGACGGCATCCAGGCCGCCTGGAAAAACCCAGGCCCCGACAATCCCGAATTCCGCGACAATCGCGAGGCGGCCACCGAACTGCTCGGCATTCTCGTCCATGGCGTCGAGACGGTGAAGGACCAGCGGCTGAAGCCGTTCTACGAAGGCAAGGACGACAAGGGGCATCCGAAGCTTGCGATCTACTGGCGTTCCGGCAACACCATGGCCTCGATCGCCGGCAACGTGCGCGGGCTGAAGACGCTGTTCGACGTCGCCGACATGCAAAGCCTGCTGCCGGAAGACAGCCGCTCCGTGGCGGGTTCGGCCGACTTCGTCTTCAAGTCGGTGATCAGCATGGCCGGCAACATCGATGGACCGATCGACACCGCGCTCACTGACGACGACAAGCGCGCCAAGCTCGCCTTCCTGTCGCTCAACACCAATGACCTCCTCAACCGCCTGAACAGGGATTTCGGCGGCGCGATCGGGCTTGGCGCCGGCTTCTCCTTCGCCGACGGCGACTAGAGCATCCCGCTCGCAGGTGTAGGCACCGGAGCGGAAAAGATGCTCTCGCATCAAAGTGCGTTCAATTGAACGCACGCGCTCCAGAGCGGGATGAGGAAAAGTGTGCGCGGTTTTCCACCCGCATCCCGCTCAAACTCAGAGTGTTGACAATCAAGGCTTTTAGGCGCAAAGCGCTTCCCGTGTCCGCTCTCGCGGGCACGTTTCACCACAAGGACCAACTCACAATGAACCCCGACAGTCGAAGTCGAGCCTTCACGCTCACGGCCGTCCGGTCCTGATTTGATCAGGGCTCCGTGGCGGTCGGATGACTCGCCCTATGGAGCCCAATATGCTGCGCATCTACAAAAGCCAGAACAGCCACCTCGTGCTCGTCGACATGCTTGACGGCATCGCATCGCCGACGCCCGCCATCTGGTTCGACCTCTTCAATCCGTCCGTTGAGGAAACGCGCCTGGTCGAGGGCCAGCTCGGCATCGAGATCCCGACCCGTGACGAGATGCAGGAAATCGAGCTTTCCGACCGCCTCTACCAGGAGAACGGTGCCGAGTTCATGACGATGACGGCGACCGCCAAGCTTGACAGCGAGTATCCGGTCAAGGTGCCGGTGACCTTCATCCTCAAGGGCGCGACGCTGGTCACCGTACGCCATGCCGACCCCAAGCCGTTTCAGACCTTTTCCAACCGCATCCAGAAGGCGAACGGCCAGATCTGCGAGACCGGCGAACTGGTGATGCTCGGTCTTCTCGAGGCGATCATCGACCGCACGGCAGACGCGCTGGAGCGTGCCGGCAGCGAGGTCGATGCGATTTCTCGCGAGGTGTTCCGCAAGACGAATGCCAGCGCCACCAAGAAGACACGCGACCTGCAGTCACTGATCGAGCAGATCGGCCAGAAGGGCGACCTCCTGACGGTCATCCGCGAAAGCCTCGTCAGCATCGGTCGGCTCGTCGCCTATCATGTGGCGCTCGAAGGCATGGGGCCACGCAAGGCGGGAAAGGAAAGCCGGCAGCGGATCAAGCTGATCCAGCGGGATGCAACTTCGCTTGGCGACCACGCGCTGTTCCTGTCGAACAAGATCAACTTCCTGCTCGACGCGACGCTCGGCCTCATCAATCTCGAGCAGAACCAGATCATCAAGATCTTCTCGGTCGCCGCCGTCGTCTTCCTGCCGCCGACGCTGGTCGCCTCGATCTACGGCATGAACTTCGGCGTGATGCCGGAGCTGCAGTGGGAGTTCGGCTATCCTGCGGCACTGATGCTGATGGTGATGTCGGCGATCGTGCCCTATTTCTACTTCAAGCGCCGGGGCTGGCTCTGACCCGGCAACCTGCTATATCGCAGCCCTGAGCGGCCCCCCCGTTCAGGGCCGCAGATTTCCACGACGAGCGAGGATGGCATGACAGCCGCCACGGGTCTGATCGACCGGCGCAGTTTCCTGAAAATGGCAGGCGCAGCCTGGGTGGCAAGCCTGGCGCCCGACCGGGCTTTCGCCCTAGGCAGAGCCGATGCCGTCTTTGCCTCGGCCTTCATGGCGCCGGATGGAAGCTATGGCGTTGCAACGCTGACGGAAGCCGGCGAGATCATCGACCGCACGGCGCTGCCGGCGCGCGCGCACGGCATGGCCTATTCAGCGGTCAGCCGCCGCGCCGTCGCCTTCGCCCGCCGGCCCGGCACCTATGCGATGATCCTTCCGACCGACGGCTCAGCGGAACCAGTGGTCATCGCTGCAGCAGAAGGCCGGCACTTTTACGGTCACGGTTGTTTCTCGGCGGACGGCAAGCTGCTCTATGCCACCGAGAACGACTTTGCCGGCAATCGCGGCATGGTCGGCATCTATGACGGCACCGACAACTTCACCCGCATCGGCGAATTCCCGACCTACGGCATCGGTCCGCACGACATGACACTTGCTGCCGACGGACGCCTGCTTGCGATAGCCAATGGCGGCATCGAGACCCACCCGGACTTCGGCCGCACCAAGCTCAATCTCGACCATATGGAGCCGAGCCTGACGCTGGTGGACACGAAAACCGGTGCGCTCGTGCAGAGGCACGGGTTACCTGCTGACCTCAGCCGTCTTTCGACGCGGCACGTCGATATCGGCCCAAAGGGCGAGATCTGGTTTGCCTGCCAGTACGAAGGCGCGCGCAACGATCTGCCGCCGCTCGTCGGATCCTTCTCCAAGGGCGAAGACCTGAAATTCCTGTCGTTACCCGAGCGCACGACGGAAGCGCTGGCGAACTATGTCGGCGCGATCGCGGTCAACCGGCACGAAGGGCTTGTTGGCCTGACCTCGCCGAAGGGCGGCGTGGCCGTGACGCTCGATGCCCGAACCGGCACGGTGCTGAAGGAAGAGCGCGTCGTCGATGCAGCAGGGGTCGCCACCGCGGAGCACGGCTTTGCCGTTTCGTCCTATGACGGCCACTTCAAGGCGCGCGAAAGCCGCGTCGCCTGGGATCAGCACATCGTTCGTTTGGCATAGGCCGGAGACATGCCTCAGGCCGAAAAGCGGCCCGCGCCGGAGAGCTTTGCCAAATCGTCCCAGCGATAGGCGGTCTGGTCGTGGTTTTCGCCGCCGAGGCTTACCTGGCCCTGGCCGACGGCAACCGCACCCAGGTGCTCATAGAACGCCCTGTTCGGATTGCTGGAAAGCACCCAGGCAAACAGAGACTTGCCGCCCAGTTCCCGGCAATGGGCGGCAACGCTGCGCACTAGTGCCGAGCCGATGCCGGCGCCTTGGAATTCCTTGAGGATATAGAGCGCATAGAGCTCGCGATCGAAACGCGGCGGCATCGATCGGGCTTTTCCATAATTGGCAAAACCGATCACCTTGTTCGTGCTCATGTCGACCGCGACCAGATGAAAGACATCGGCGACGCGCATGCGCCTTGCGTGGCGCAGCGCCTGCTCTTCGACGCTCATCCCATCGAGGAAGGCGTCGGAAATCAGTCCGCGGAACGTCGATCGCCAGCTTTCGACGATGACGGAGGCGATCATCATGATGTCATCCGGACCGGCCGGCCGGATGTCGATGCGTCTGAAGCTCTTCATGGCACATGATATAGGTGGCAGATCACGGCTTCAAAACGGCAGCCCCCATGGAAAGCCAGAAAGTCTGTTTTATCTGTCGAGGCCATGAACAGAACGATCGTGTACGCAGTCCTATTCGCCACTGGTCTCGGTCTCGCGCCGCCATGCGATTGTGGCTGGCGCAGATGTTCCTCAACGTCCTCTGGTCGCCGCTGTTCTTCGGGATTGAGGACATCTCCTCGGCCCTGATCATCGCGCTATTGATTGCAGTCGCCGGTTTCGTCGTCGCAAGCCGGCGGCGGGATCGCGTTTCGGCCCTGCTGTTCCTGGTCCTATCTCGCCTGGGTTGCGTTTGCGACGACGCTCAACAGCTCGATTTTGCTCATGAATTGAACTTGTCGGACCTTCACGAGCGTGCCACTGTCCCGCAGGCATAATGATGCCACCCGACAAAAAAAGGCCATGTGGACTGATGGACGACCGTGATCCCCCCGATTTCCGAAAGCGCATCCGTGAGAGTTTCGCGCGGCAGGCGGCAATGCGCACGGTCGGCGCCGAACTGACGCTCGTTGAACAGGGCACGGTCGAGATCGAACTGCCGTTCGATGACAAGCTGACGCAGCAGCATGGCTTCCTGCATGCGGGCGTGATCTCGGCGGCGCTGGATTCGGCCGGCACCTATGCCGCCTATTCGGTGATCGACCCGGATGCCTCGATCCTGACGATCGAGTTCAAGGTCAACCTGCTTTCGCCGGGGCGCGGCGAGCGTTTCCTGTTTCGCGGTGAAGTGACCAAACCCGGCTCGACGATCATCGTCTCCGACGGGCGCGGCTACGCGATCCGCGCCGATGGGCCGGCGAAGCTGATCGCCTCGATGACCGGGACGATGATGGTGGTACGCGGACGCCAGGGGATCGAAGGATGAGTTTTGCCGTCAAAACCGTTGCCGGACGCAGGGTTCTCTACGTCATGGCCGTGGATGCCGAATACGGGACGCACCTCAAGCAGCGGATCAAACCGCTGATGACCGGCGTCGGCCCGGTCGAGGCCGCCGTGGTGCTGACGCGAACGCTCGCGGAGCTCGCCGCGGAGCGAGCCCTGCCCGATCTGGTCGTTTCGCTCGGGTCCGCCGGTGGCGCCAGGCTGGAACAGACGGAGGTCTACCAGGCCGTTTCCGTCGGCTATCGCGACATGGATGCCTCGCCGCTCGGCTTCGAGAAGGGCGCAACGCCGTTTCTCGACCTGCCGGCCGTGGTGCCGCTGCCGCTCAGGATTCCTGGCGTGCCGGAGGCCCGGCTTTCGACCGGCGCCAACATCGTCTCGGGCGCGGCGTACGAGACGATCGACGCCGACATGGTGGAGATGGAGACCTTTGCGGTCCTGCGCGCCTGCCAGTCCTTCGGGGTTCCGCTAATTGCGCTTCGCGGCATTTCCGACGGCAAGGCCGAGCTCAAGCACGTCAGCGACTGGACGGAATATTTGCACGTCATCGACGAGAAGCTTGCAGCCGTGATCGACCGGTTGGAGAATGCGATCTCAAGCGGCGCGATCCGGCTCTAAATGTGATCGTAAGTCAGAGCGGGATGCGGTCGGAAAACCGCACACACTTTTCCTCATCCCGCTCTGAAACCCCGGAATTGTCGGGGTGCAATTGAATCGTTGCGCTGATGACGGCCTTTCATTAAAGGCTCGCCATGATCAAGCTTGTTTGAAGGCCCCCAATGACCCAGACAGCCCATCCCGATACCGTCCTCATCGTCGATTTCGGCAGCCAGGTGACGCAGCTCATCGCCCGGCGCGTGCGCGAAACCGGTGTCTATTGCGAAATCGTGCCGTTCCAGTCGGCGGAGGAAGGCTTCCGCCAGCTGAAGCCGAAGGCCGTCATTCTCTCCGGCAGCCCCGCCTCGACGCTCGACATCGGCTCGCCGCGCGCGGCCTCGGTTATCTTCGATTCCGGCCTGCCGGTCTTCGGCATCTGCTATGGCCAGCAGACCATGTGCGCCCAGCTTGGCGGCAAGGTCGAGAGCGGACATCACCGCGAATTCGGCCGCGCCTTCCTGGAAGTCGAAAAGGACTGCCCGCTGTTTGAAGGCCTCTGGTCCGTCGGCTCGCGCCACCAGGTCTGGATGTCGCATGGCGACCGCGTCACCGCGATCCCCGAGGGCTTCGAGGTCGTCGCGACCTCGGCCAACGCGCCCTTCGCCTTCATCGCCGACGAGAAGCGCAAATATTACGCCGTGCAGTTCCACCCCGAAGTGGTGCACACCCCCGACGGGGCCAAGCTGATTGCCAACTTCGTGCACAAGATCGCCGGCATCAAGGGCGACTGGTCGATGTCGGCCTACCGCGCCAAGGCGGTCGAGGCGATCCGCAACCAGGTCGGTGACAAGAAGGTGATCTGCGCGCTTTCGGGCGGCGTCGACAGCTCGGTCGCGGCACTCCTCATCCATGAGGCTGTCGGCGACCAACTCACCTGCATCCTCGTCGACCACGGCCTGATGCGCAAGGACGAGGCGAAGAACGTCGTTGCGATGTTCGAGGAGCATTACAACCTGCACCTCCTGCACGTCGACGCGTCCGACCGCTTCATCGGCGAACTCGAAGGCGTCAGCGACCCCGAGACCAAGCGCAAGATCATCGGCCGCCTGTTCATCGAAGTGTTCGAGGAAGAGGCGAAGAAGCTCGGCGGCGCGGACTTCCTTGCCCAGGGCACGCTCTATCCCGATGTGATCGAAAGCGTCTCGTTTACCGGCGGCCCGTCGGTGACGATCAAGTCGCACCACAATGTCGGCGGCCTGCCGGAGCGCATGAATATGCAGCTCGTCGAGCCGCTGCGCGAACTGTTCAAGGACGAAGTCCGCGTGCTCGGCCGCGAGCTCGGCCTGCCCGACAGCTTCATCGGCCGCCACCCCTTCCCGGGCCCGGGCCTTGCCATCCGCTGCCCGGGCGGCATCAGCCGCGAGAAGCTCGAGATCCTGCGCGAGGCTGATGCGATCTATCTCGACGAGATCCGCAAGGCCGGCCTCTACGACGCCATCTGGCAAGCGTTTGCCGTGCTTCTGCCGGTGCAGACCGTCGGTGTCATGGGCGACGGCCGCACCTATGAGTTCGTCTGTGCGCTGCGTGCCGTCACCTCGGTCGACGGCATGACGGCCGACTTCTACCACTACGACATGGAATTCCTCGGCCGCGCGGCAACGCGCATCATCAACGAGGTCCGCGGCATCAACCGTGTCGTCTACGACGTCACCTCGAAGCCGCCGGGCACGATCGAGTGGGAATAAGCAGTCATCTCGATGCCGTCAGACAAGCTCTATAGCGATCCAAGCCTTGTAGAGTTCTACGACATCGAGAACGGCTGGACCGCTGATTCCGAATATCTGAAGACCATGGCCGCTAGCCGCACCTCGATCCTCGATCTGGGGTGCGGCACCGGCCTATTGGCTGCTGCTCTTGCTGTGAGTGGCAAACGGGTCGTCGGCGTCGATCCGGCGGCCGCGATGCTCGATGTCGCGAGGTCACGACCCGGCGGCGACCGGGTGCGTTGGGTCGAGGGCGACGGGCGGACCATCCGCCTCGACGAGACCTTCGATATGGTGCTGCTCAGCGGCCATGCCTTCCAGGTCTTCCTGACCAGGGAGGATCAGCTCGCCGCACTCAAGACCATCGCAGCGCATCTGGCTCCCGACGGGCGCTTCATTTTCGACAGCCGCAATCCGCTGGTCGAAGAATGGCGGGAGTGGACCGCGGCCGAATCCGAACGGGACATCGTTCATCCGGTCCTAGGCCAGGTTCTCGCCTGGAACGACGTGCAGCATGATCCGGTGACGGGTATCGTGGAATACGGAACTTTCTATCGGATCGCAGCCGACGGACGCACTTACGCGGCCCAGTCGAAAATCGCCTTCCCTTCCCATGAAGACCTCGTCGCGATGATGGACGAGGCCGGGCTCGTCGTCGAACAGTGGCTCGGCGGCTGGGACGGCAGTTCGTTCGAAACTTCCGCGCCCGAGATCATTCCGATCGGCCGGCTGAGATAGCCGCTTGCCCGGTGCCCGGAAAGCGATCGCGATGCGTCTGATCTATGGAAGCGCATCAAAAAAGAGATAGACGGCGGCGATCTTGCCATCCCGGGCGATGATGAAATCGGTCCCGGCATAGGCCGCTGTTTTGCCGGGACTGCCTGACACCCACCGGACCCGGCCGCCATTGCCTATTTCCTCAGCTGGGGCGATCGGCTGGTATTGAAAGTCGGGATGTGTGGCCTTGATCACGCCCGCGATCCGATCAATCTCGTCGCGGCCGCGGAAGATACCGCCATTGGGGTCATAGAACACGGCGTCTTCATGGAAGATCTCGTCGATCGCGGCACGCCGGCGCTCAGCGTCAATCTCACCGAACACGTCGTGGAGGTTGCGAAGCAACAAGGTCGAAACGGGGAAAGACATCACATTTCTCCGGTTGGGGTCGGGCCGATTGCCGGAAGCGTGAGGACAGGGCACAGGGTCAGGTCTGGATCGCTCAGCCCGGTGGCAACATCCGCCGATCCGGCATTGGCTGACTAATGGGCGGCAACCGCCGCGCCTGTGCCCGGCTCGCCGGCCTGGTGCCGATTGTCGATGCTGAAAGCACCGGCGCCGAATGCAGCGATCTGAAGAAGCCCACCCGCCATCATGACGTTCTTGAGGAAATGGATCATCTGGTTCTGATCGGCGAAATTGCTATGAAACGAGAAGGCCGTTGCGAGGGAGAACAGCGCGAGAGCAGCCGCTACGGAGCGGGTGCGATAGCCGGCAATGAGAAGCAGACCTCCACCAAGCTCGACAAGCACTGCCACGGTGAAGGCCAGCGGTGGAAAGGGCAGCCCGACGGCACCGATCATGCCGGTCGTGGCGCTGTAGGCGCCGAGTTTGCTGAAACCACTCATGGCGAAGGGAAGGCCGATCAGCAGCCGGCCGACAAAGGGAAGATAACGGGTCGCAGACATTGAACGTCTCCTTGACGTGGACTCCGCAATTCGTTGCGGACCAGGCCATGATGTTGCAACTCCGCTCTTTTCGAAATAGAAATGATTGAAAGTCATCATTGCAGAATTGTCGATGTCCAAGCTGCCCGATTTCGAAGCGCTGGCGATGTTTGCCAAGGTGGCGGAGGAGCGTTCCTTCGCTGCGGCGGCACGGACGATGGGGGTTTCGGTCGCAACCGTATCGCGCGCCGTCACCCGTCTCGAAGAGCGAATTGGCGGTCGTCTGCTCAACAGAACCTCGCGCCGACTTGCCCTGACCGACTACGGCCACATGCTGGCCGAACGAGCGTCCAGGATCTTCGCGGATGCCGAAGAGGCGGAGGACCTGGCGCGCGAGGCCGCCAGCCGTCCGCGAGGGCTGGTGAAGCTAGCGGCGCCGCTGTCCTTCGGCACGCGCTGGGTCGCTCCCCTTCTGCCGGAATTCTTTCGGCGCTACCCCGAGATTGCAGTCGACCTTCACTTGACCGATGCGCAGACGGACCTCATCGGCGATGGCTTCGACGCTGCGCTGCGCATCGCCGTGCTGGAGGATTCATCGCTCGTCGCGCGGCTGATCGCACCTGTCCAACGGTTCGTCGTCGCTTCGCCGGCTTACCTTGAAACAAATGGCCGCCCGCAGCACCCGCACGACCTTATCGCCCACCAGTGTCTGAGCTACGCCAACCGGGCGAAACGGGACGTCTGGCGCTTCACCCATCACGAGACCGGCGAGGAAGTGGCGGTTGCGCCCAGGGGGTTGCTGCGAGGGACGAGCGCGGAGGCCTTGCTGCCGACAGTACTCGAAGGGCTGGCGATGACCGAGCTCCCCGAGTTCATCGCCACCCAGTATTTTCCGGACGAACGGTTGGAACCTGTTCTCACCGACTGGCGTCTACCGGAAGGCGGACTGTACTTCGTGACGCCGACGGCCCGCGCGCGTCCCGCGAAGGTCTCTGCCCTCGCCGATTTCCTGATCGCCGGGCTGACGGACGCGCGTTGGAGCGCGAACGCGGTGATGGGCTGGAAGCGCCCGCCACCATCGAGAAGGCAGACATAGCCCGGCGCCGAACCGCGTCGCAATGCTGGCCCGCCTCTACGCCTTGGCTGCGTCCCGCATTCCGTTGCGCAACTTCTGGACCCTTTCGTTCAGATCGATCATCTCCGGTACGGTGAAACCCGAATGCTCCAGCAGGGAGGCCGTCAAGCATCCGGTCTTCACGTGGAGATCCCGGCCCTTGGCGGTGAGGTGAACCTCGACCAGGCGTTCGTCGACCATGCTGCGATGCCGGCCGACGAAACCGGCGGCCTCCAACCGCTTGACCGCCGGCGTAATGGTGCTGGATTCAAGGCTCAGCCGATCAGCGATCGCCGAGATCGTCAGGCCATCCTTTTCCCAAAGCGTACTCAGGACGAGATACTGCGTGTAGGTCACACCCAGCGCATCGAGCATCGGCTTGTAGACGCGGTTGATGGCGATCGAGGCGGAATAGATCGAAAAACAGAGCTGGCTGTCCAGCGGCAGGGTGGGTGCATCAGACATCGTAGTCTCCTTGGCGCAGTTCGAACCTTGTGTTGCGAAAATCAATATCGCGATAAAAAGTATCTTTACAACGAAATCGAGTCGGCGTATACGATGATTATCGCGATAACGATTTTCGCGGAAACAAACTCAACCAAGGAGACCCGAAAATGATCAAGTCCATCATCACCGCCGCCGCTTTCGCCCTCTCCGCAAGCGCGCTGACGCCGGCTGAGGCCGCCCCCGCCACCAAGAATGTCGTGCTCGTTCACGGCGGCTTCGTCGATGGCTCCGGCTGGCAGGGCGTCTACAACATCCTCAAGAAGGACGGCTACAACGTCACCATCGTCCAGAACCCGACCCTGTCGCTTGCCGATGACGTCGCCGTCACCAAGCGCGCGATCGCCGCACAGGACGGCCCGGTCGTACTCGTCGGCCACTCCTATGGCGGCGTGGTCGTTTCCGAAGCCGGCACCGACGAAAAGGTGAAGGCCGTCGTCTATATCGCCGCCTTCGCGCCGGATAAGGGCGAGTCCGTTTCCACGCTGATCGCCAACCCGCCGGCCGGCGCCTCCGTTCCGCCGATCCTGCCGCCGGTCGATGGTTTCCTGGCACTCGACAAGGCGAAATTCGCCGCCGCCTTCGCGGCCGACGTCGATCCCGAGATTGCAGCCTTCATGGCCGACTCCCAGGTGCCGTGGGGCGTGGAAGCGGCAGCCGGTGCCGTCACCGCGCCGGCCTGGAAGGAAAAGCCGAGCTTCTATCTGGTCGCCACCGACGACCACATGATCCCGCCGGCCGCCCAGCGCCAGATGGCAAAACGCGCCGGCTCCACCGTCGTCGAAACATCCGGCAGCCACGCCGTCTACGTCTCGAAGCCCGATGCCGTCGCAGCGCTTATCGAACAGGCCGCTCAAGCCAGCGAATAAGCAACCTCAACCGACAACAATACAAAGGGGCGCACCTTGGGTGGCGCCCCTTTTTCTCGTCTCGAACCCAAACTCGGACGACAGCCTTATCGTTTCAGGAGCGCCGGGCGAAACAAATAGTGTTGACTAATCAATCAGCCTACACTAATGATTTAGCCATGATGATTGAAACCGCCCCCATCACCGCCGTCATGCGCGCCCTTGCCGACCCGACAAGGCGCGCCGTCTTCGAGCGCATCGCCAATGCCGAGGAAATCACCGTGGTCGAGCTCACCCGCGGCAGCGGCGTGACGCAGGGCGCGATTTCCCAGCACCTCAAATCGCTGAAGCAGGCGGGTCTCGTCGCCGAGCGTCCGGAGGGCCGCAACGTCTATTACCGCGCCGAGCCCGAAGGCCTGGCGCCGCTCGTCGACTGGATGAGCCACTACGGCACCTTCTGGCGCGAGCGCTTTGCCGACCTACGCACACTTCTCAAGGAGATTGATCCATGACCGACGCAGCAGTTCTGAAGTCCGAGACGCAAGACATCGTCGTCGACGAGGTGTTTCCGCATACGCCCGAGACGATCTGGAAGACGCTGACCAACGGCGACCTGATGGGCCGATGGATCATGCCGCCGACGGGCTTTCAACCCGTGGAGGGCACGCATTTCACCTTCCAGACGACGCCGGCCGGCGCCTGGGACGGGACGATCCGTTGCCAGGTGCTGGAGGTGCGTCCGCATGAGCGCTTCGTCTACTCCTGGCAGGGCGGGCACGAGGGCAATACCGGCTACGGCTCCCGCCTCGATACGGTCGTCACCTGGACGCTGGCAAAGGTCGACAACGGCACCCGTCTTCGCCTTGTGCATTCCGGCTTCGTCACGCCGAAGAACGACAGCGCCTACAAGAACATGAGCGAGGGCTGGACGAAGGTCCTGTGGCGCCTCGGCTCTGTCACCGACGAACAGCACTAAATGCTAAAGCCGGATCGTCACGGCGATCCGGCACCTCACCAACCCGAACGAGCAAAGAGAATGGTCGGCGTCGCCCTTACGGCCGCGCGCCAGGCTTTGCCGTGCCCGAAACAGGAGGAATGTATGAGCAAGTCCTATATCGGCGGATGCGCCTGCGGTGCGATCCGCTACGAAATCTCCGGAGAACCGGTTTTCTCCAACGACTGCCAGTGCCGCGACTGCCAGCACGAGAGCGGAACCGGACATGGATCGCATATGACGTTCCGCCGCGACGGCGTGAAGCTCGAAGGCGAAGCCACGCACTGGGACATGGTCGCCGATAGCGGCCATGTGAAAACGCGCGGCTTCTGTCCCACCTGCGGCTCGCCCGTCTACATGACCTTTTCGGCCATGCCGGAGTTCTTCAGCGTGCGCGCGGCAAGCCTCGACGATCCCAGCCGCTACAAGCCTCAGGTCGTGACCTACGGCATACGCGGGCATGACTGGGACCATCTCGATCCGGCACTGACCAAATTCGAGAAGATGCCGCCGGCGTAGGACAGCCAATCGAAGGTTTCGCAGGGCGGGCCATGGAGTGCCCGCCCACACCCATCTGGTCGCTACCCCGGTGGGAACGAGAACAAGACCGCACATCGTTCGGCGAAGGCGAACAATAACTCCGCTTTTCGGCTACTAGTTCGAACAACGGCCCAATGTCATCTTCTGCTTATCGAAACGCCTTTTGGCACATACCGACAAACAGGAGAGACAGAATGCTCCGTTCCCTCATTGCCAGCGCAGCCATCGCCCTTGCCGCCCCGGCCCTGGCCGACGTTCAGGCCTATCCGGCGACCTTCACCACCCAGGACATCGCCACCAACGGCACCACCCTTCACGTCCGCATCGGCGGGTCCGGGCCAACCGTCGTGCTGCTGCACGGCTATGGCGAGACCGGCGACATGTGGGCGCCGCTTGCCGCCGAGCTTGCCCGCGACCACCGCGTCATCGTGCCCGACCTCAGGGGCATGGGGCTCTCTGAGAAACCGGCAACCGGCTACGACAAGAAGAACGAAGCAAAAGATATCGCCGGCGTGCTCGACGCCTTGAAGGCGGAAAAGGTCGACGTTGTCGCGCACGACATCGGCAACATGGTCGGCTACCAATTTGCCGCGCAGTACCCGTCCCGGACGACAAAACTTGTGCTCATGGATGCGCCGCTTCCCGGCATCGGCCCTTGGGAAGAGATCCTCAAGAACCCGCTGCTCTGGCACTTCCGTTTTGGCGGGCCTGACATGGAGCGCCTGGTTGCCGGCCGCGAGCGCATCTATCTCGATCGCTTCTGGAACGAATTCTCCGCCGACCCGAAGAAGTGGGACGAAGCATCGCGCGAACACTACGCCAAGCTCTATGCCCAGCCGGGGGCGATGCGCGCCGGTTTCGCCCAGTTCGCAGCCTTCGACCAGGACGCGACCGACAACCAGGCCCTCCTGAAGCAGGGCAAACTCGGCATGCCGGTTCTGGCCGTTGGCGGCGAAAAATCCTTCGGCCCCACGATGGCCGTCGTTGCCAGCGCGGCTGCCGAAAACGTCACGGGCGTGGTCATTCCGGCATCCGGCCACTGGCTGATGGAGGAGCAACCGGAAGCCACGGTGAAAGCGATCCGCAGCTTCCTCGACGCCGAGTAGCCGGAGCGCCTGAAGCCAGCCAGCATTGCCGATCGAGATCGCCGCGCGTCCTCTCCGACGCGCGGCATTGCTGCACTTTGCCGCTCGCCGGAGCGCGCTGAAGCCTCAAGCGGGCGGAATGAAAGGTTGGCTGATCGTCTGGAACACGGGGAGCGCTTCCAGCTTCTGCGCATGTGCCTGCAGATGAGGGTAGTTCGAGATCGCCACAAGATCGGTATGCACGTCGTTAAGGAACCGCAGGACGACCGCAACGGCGATATCGACATGACCGATGCGCTCCGAGAACCAGTATTCGCTCTGGCCTTGCGCACGGCTCGCCTCGAGCACGCCGAGCGTTTCCTCGATCTGGCGGCGGCAGCGATCGACCCAGAGCGCCGAGACTTCGCCATGCAGGCGTTTCTCGTAGAAAAGACTGACCGCCTTGTCGCCAAGGCCGGTCGCGAGCGTGGCGACCCGGAGTGCCCGATGTCGTGCCGGCTCGGTTCGCGGGAACATGACCTGATCGTCGGAAACGAGGCTATCGAGATAGTCGAGGATGATGTGGCTGTCGGTGAGCGCCAGCCCATCGTCCAGCACCAGGGTCGGCACGCGCGTCAGCGGATTGTGGGCTCGAATCTCGTCGGCGTTGCCGAAGGACGACCAGGGGCGGTGTTCGAAGGGGATACCGTAGAGCGTGAGCGCGATGCCCACGCGACGAACGAACGGAGAGTCGTATTGGCCGATCAGGATCATTTTGCCGTCTCCTGCCTGTGCCGCTGCATGTTTCCTTTAATCGTCGCCGATTATAAGGACAAAAACATGCAGCACTTCAAAGTGCTACAGCGACCTTTGCGCGTCTCATAAGACGCGCGGCGCTGTAGCGGTTTCTGGGAACAATAGGCCTTCCCCGGAGGTCAAAGCCAGAGCGACTTCGGCGCAACCCGATTCCGCACCCCAGTTCTTAGCGACTTGCGGAGCGCCGTTGGAATGCCGATAAGCGCCACCAACAAAACGATACGGGAGGAGCCCATGGACATTTCCGAAATCATCATCGCCGGCGATACGTCCGGCATCGAATGGCGCCTGCCTGTCTACCGCTTCAAGGGCAGGAATGCCGCGGCACCGAAGACCTATATCCAGGCGGCGCTGCACGCCAACGAGTTGCCGGGCACCGCGCTGGCGCATTTCCTGCTCGAAAAGCTGCAGCAGGCAGAAAAAGACGGCGCCATCCTCGGCGACATCACAGTCGTGCCGCAGGCAAATCCGATCGGCACGGCGCAATCGCATTTCGGCGAGTTGCAGGGCCGCTTCGACCTCGGCTCACGCACCAACTTCAACCGCGATTTCCCGCTGATCTCGCTTGCCGACCGGGACTACCTCATCGAGGATCTCGATCGTTATTCGGCGACCGACCGGCTAAAGCGCCAGCTGCTGCATATGGCGCTCGGCGCCGACCTGATGCTCGACCTTCACTGCGACGACGAGGCGCTGCAATACGCCTATATCGACGATGCCTTCTGGCCGGAGGCGGGCGACCTCGCTTCTGCGCTCGACATGGAAGCGGTCTTCCTCTCGGACGGCGAAAGTTCCGCCTTCGAGGAGGCTGTCGCCTATGCCTGGAAATATGAGACCGGGCAGAAGAAGGCGCGTGTGCCGGGACGTCTCTCGGTCACCGTCGAGCTTCGCGGCACGCGCGACGTTTATCCGGAGCTTGCCCGTAAGGACGCAGAGGGTGTCTTCCGCTTCCTCGTCGCCCGTGGCGTCGTTACCGGTGACGAAGAGGCGATCGCGCCGTTCGCCGGCATCGTCGCCCCCCTCGACAACATCGAGATGATCCGCGCGCCGGAGGCGGGCGCCATCCTGTTTCATCGCGACATCGGCGAAAGCGTGAAGGCGGGCGACCTGCTCGCCACCATTCTCGCGCGGCCGGGCCAGGCCGGCGGGACCGTCGACGTGCACGCGCCGCAGGATGGGCTGATCGTCACCCGCGTCTCGACCCGCCTTGCACGCCGACGTTCGGACCTGATGAAGATCGCCTGCGCTCAGCCCTCTAACGCCGCGCGCAAGCCGGGACCACTCGAAGCCTAAGCAATCCCGAGGAAGCGCGAAGCCGTCCCCAATCGCCTCATTCAGCGGCCGTCACCCAAGGTGGCGGCTGTCATCTTTGGGCTATCGAGAAGGATGGTCGAGCGCAGCGTCTTGATCTCTGCAATCTGTTCGAACTCGCTCCAGAGCAGGCGCTTGTAGTCGGCGACGTCGCGCACGGCGATCTTCAGGAGAAAATCGAAGTCGCCGGCGACCGTGTGGCATTCCACCACCTCAGGCATGCGCGAAACCAACTCGATGAAACGGTGACCGACCTTGCTTGCGGTGCGCTCCAGCGTCACTTCGACGAACGCCTGGAAACCGACACCGGCAGCCTTCGGATCGACCACGACCTGCTGGCGGATGACGCCCGTCGCATAGAGCCTGGCGAGGCGGCGCGACAGCGGCGCCGGCGAGAGACCGACCCGGGCCGCGAGCTCGTTGTTGCTCAACGACGCATCCTCGACGAGCAGACGGATGATGCGTCGGTCAACCTGATCCAGTTCCATCACCACCTTTTCAACCATCACCAAGCTCCAACGCGCAAATCAGCAAATCAATTGCAGAGTTTTGCGCAAATAGCACGCTGTCGATATTGCTTCTGCGGCAAAAATCGCATCGATTTTGCGCTGATCCTGACTTAAGAAGGAAGCCGCAGGGCAAGCCGGAGGAACGGCGGCCGGCAGGCATTCTCGACCGATAACGCATCGCTGCCATTCAAGGGGGATTTTCCGGCATGTTCGACGCACTGACCCGCCAACCCGACGATCCGTTGCTGGCCCTGATCGGGCTCTACCGCAAGGACGAACGCCCCGGAAAGGTCGATCTCGGCGTCGGCGTCTACCGCGACGAAACCGGCCACACGCCGATCTTCCGCGCCGTCAAGGCGGCCGAGAAGCGGTTGCTCGAAACCCAGGACAGCAAGGCCTATGTCGGCCCGGAAGGCGACCTCGTCTTCATAGATCATCTCTGGACGCTGGTCGGCGGCGATACCATCGATCGCAGCCACATTGCCGGCGTGCAGACGCCGGGGGGTTCCGGCGCTCTCAGGCTCGCGGCCGACCTCATCCATCAGATGGGCGGCAAGCGCATCTGGATCGGCCTGCCGAGCTGGCCGAACCATGCGAGCATCTTCAAGACGGCCGGCCTTGAACCCGCCGGCTACCCGTTCTTCGATGTACCAACACAGACGGTGCTCTTCGACAACATGATCACCGCGCTGCAGGGAGCCTCTGCCGGCGACGCCGTATTGCTGCATGCGAGCTGCCACAACCCGAGCGGCGGCGTGATTACCGAAGCACAGTGGATGGAGCTTGCCGCCGTCATCGCCGAGCGCGGCCTACTGCCGCTCGTCGATCTCGCCTATCAGGGGTTCGGCCGTGGCCTCGACGAGGATGTCGCCGGCCTTCGCCACCTGATCGGCGTCGTGCCCGAGGCGCTGGTTGCCGTCTCCTGCTCCAAGTCCTTCGGCCTCTATCGCGAGCGCGCCGGCGCGATCTTCGCGGTGACGACCTCGTCCTCCTCGGCCGATACGGTCCGCTCCAACCTCGCCGGCCTCGCGCGCACCAGCTATTCGATGCCGCCGGATCATGGCGCCGCCATCGTGCGTTTGATCCTTTCCGACGCCGACCTTAAGCGCGACTGGAAGGAAGAACTCGAAACCATGCGGTTGCGTATCACCAACATCCGACGGGCGCTGGCCGAGGGCCTGCGCGATCGCTGGCAGGCGCTCGGCGCCGTCGCCAGCCAGGAAGGCATGTTCTCGCTGCTGCCACTCGCAGAGGCCGATGTGATGCGGCTCCGGAACGAGCACGGCATCTACATGCCCGGCTCCGGCCGCATCAACATCGCCGGCCTGAAGACGGCCGAAGTCGAGGGCGTCATCGCCAAGTTCAAAAGCCTCTGAGGATAAGATGGCCGAGCGCAGCATCGACGTGTCCGAAGCCCCGGTAGAACGCCATCGCCTCTATGAGGATGCGCTGGCGATTCTCATGGGCACGCTGATCATGTCGCTCGGCGTCATCATCTACAGCAAGGCGATGCTCTTGACCGGCAGCACATCGGGCCTGGCGCTGCTTTTGCAGTATGCAACCGGGGCCGAGTTCTGGCTGGTCTTCTCCCTCGTCAACCTGCCCTTCTACGTCCTGGCGGTCAAACGGCTCGGCTGGATGTTTGCACTGCGCACCTTCATCGCCGTCAGCCTCGTCTCGCTGTTTTCGCGGCTGACGGCCGGGTGGGTTGAGATCGCCCGGCTCGATCCCATCTATGCGGCGGTTGTCGGCGGCGGACTGATGGGCACGGGCCTGCTCATCCTCTTCCGCCATCGCACCGGGCTCGGCGGCATCAACATCGTAGCGATCTATCTCCAGGAAAAGTTCGGCGTCCGCGCCGGTTACTTCCAGCTCGCGGTCGATCTCGCCATCCTTGCCGCCGCCTACTTCGTGCTGCCGCCCGCAAACCTCGTGCTTTCGGTCGTGGGTGCAGCCGTCGTCAACATGACGCTCGCGATCAACCACAGGCCCGGCCGCTATGCCGGCGTGACCTGAAGCAAGGTCGGCGTCTTCCCTCGGGCTCGCCGGGACGCTATCACTCCTGCCACGCTTTGAAATTGTGCGATTCCGGATGGTTTCCCGGAGTTGCTCACGACGATGTTGGGGCATGGAATGACGGTTACGATCTACGGCATCAAGAACTGCGACACGATGAAGAAAGCGCGCACCTGGCTCGAAGGCCGGGGCATTGACTATCGCTTTCACGACTACAAGGCCGAGGGGATCGACCGCCCGCACCTCGAACGCTGGTGCAAGGAAGCCGGGTGGGAAACGGTGTTGAACCGCGCCGGCACGACCTTCCGCAAGCTCGACGACGCCGACAAACAAGACCTTGACCAGGAAAAGGCAATTGCGCTGATGCTGACGCAACCCTCGATGATCAAGCGCCCGGTGCTCGAGGCCGACGGCAATCTCTTGATCGGCTTCAAGCCTGACCTCTACGAGGCAGCGCTGTAGCGCCTGAGCCGGAGCCAAACGATGTCGAAGACCACGCGCGCCACGCAAATGCTTTCGAAGGCCGGCGTCGCCTTCAGCGTGCACAGCTACGACTACGATCCCAATGCCGAGCGCGTCGGCCTGCAGGCGGCCGAAGCGCTCGGCGAAGATCCGAGCCGGGTGCTGAAGACCCTGATGGCCGAGGTCGACGGGAAACCAGTCTGCTGCGTCGTGCCCTCCGACCGCGAAGTCAGCATGAAGAAGCTCGCCAGCGCTTTTGGCGGCAAGTCGGCCGCCATGATGAAGCCGGCCGATGCCGAGCGGCTGACCGGCTACCATGTCGGCGGCATCAGCCCGTTCGGCCAGAAAAAGCTCGTGCCGACGGCGATCGAGGAGGCCGCGCTTGCCGAGACGCAGGTCTATATCAATGGCGGCCAGCGCGGGCTGCAGGTGCGGCTCGCGCCGCACGACGCACAGGCCGCACTGAAGGCGATCGCGGCACCGCTGATCGCCTGAAACGCCCGCCATCAAAATATCGCAGATGCCTTATACGTGCCGCAGAAGCGGGATGAAACTGTGCAACTTTCGCATGCACGTCCGCTCACGAACGGCGTCGGGTCTGTCTCATGGCATCTGCAGGGTTTCTCACCGCGAAGCGTCTTTTGAAACGCCTCGTCGTCGTCACGGGTGCGCTTGGTGCAGCCTTGGCGCTCTATCTCGTCGGCCTGCAATGGACCGGCAACTTCCACACGCTCGTCGCTGGTGAGGTCTATCGTTCGGCGCAGCCAAGCCCTGAGGCGATCGCCGCCTATTCCAAGGGCTACGGTATCCGCACCATTCTCAACCTGCGTGGCGAGAAACCGGACGAGCGCTGGTACCGCGACGAGGTTGCCGCCGCCGAGCGTAACGGTATCCGGCTCATCAACTTTCCCATGTCCGCCTCGGCAGAGATCGACCGCAACGAAACCGACGCGCTGATGGCGATCCTCCGGGATGCGCCGAAACCGCTCTTGATCCACTGCAAGGCCGGCGCCGACCGCACCGGGCTCGTCTCTACGATCTACCTGCAACAGATCGCCGGCGTCGACGAGGAGACGGCCGAGTGGCAGCTTTCGCCGCTCTACGGCCATGTCGCGCTCCCCTATCTCTCCGGCACCTTCGCCATGGACGAAACCTGGGAAGCCCTCGAAAAATCCTTCGGACTGAATAGCTGAGGACGAAGGCGTCATAGATTGGCGCTTGCTGCCCCATGCCCCTCATCCGGCCTGCCGGCCACCTTCTCCCCGCAGGCGGGGCGAAGGAGACTCGCGGCAACCGCTCACCACAGCAAGCATCTCCCTCGATTTCCTCCTCACAGTGTCTCCGTTCGACAGCGTTGCGGCGGGGCACGTCCCCTCTCCGCCTGCGGGGAGAGGGGTAGGGTGAGGGGCAAACTTGCGCACAGGCGGCAGTCCGATTACCTGGCATTGCGAAGACGCGAAGCCGTTGCACGCTTGAAACGCCCTACCTGAGCTTCGCCAGCAGCGTCGCCAGTTGCCGCGACTCCGCTTCGGTCAGTCTGGCGCCGACATGGGCCTCGATCGATGCGCCATATGTCTGCCACATGCGCTCCCGCATCACCCGGCCCGCCTGCGTGATCACCACCCATTGGCCGCGTCCGTCGGCGTCGAAGGCTTCGCGGCAAACGAGGCCTTCCTTGACCAGCCGATCGATCAGGCGCGAGAGGTTGTATTGCGCAAGCAGCGTGCGGGCTTCGAGGTCGAAGGGACGCAGCCGGCCACCTTCCGCTTGCACCAGCTCCCACAACACGTCGTACCAGCCGAGCGGCGGCAAGCCTGAAGCCTTGAAATCGGCCTCAATCCGCGCAAGCACGCGCTCGCGCGCGCGCATCAACCCGATCCAGGCTTCCGTGGTTTCCGGTCGGGGACGCTTTCCGTCGTTTCTTGTCTCAGTGGTCATAGATGCAATTACATCCATCTTGAAAATCGAAGCAAGCCCACATACATGCAAATGCATCTACTTGCTTCAACCGGGAGACTGCCATGCTTACCCTCGTCAGCCACCATCTCTGCCCCTATGTGCAGCGCGCCTCGATTGCGCTGGATGAAAAAGGCGTCCGTTTCGAACGGACCTATATCGACCTCAAGGCCAAGCCCGACTGGTTCCTGAAGATCTCGCCGCTCGGCAAGGTGCCGCTGCTGCAGGTGCCGCAGAAGGGCAATGAAGCCGTGCTGTTCGAAAGCTCCGTCATTGCCGAGTATGTGGAGGAAACCCAATCGGGGGCCAAGCTGCACCCTGAAGACGCGTTGGAGCGCGCCCGGCATCGCGGCTGGATGGAGTTTGGTTCGTCGATCCTTTCGGATCTCTGGGGCTTCGAGACTGCCAAGGACCAGGAAACCTACGAGCAGAAGCGCAAGGCGCTCGCCAGCAAGTTTGCGACCGTTGAAGCGGCGCTCAACGACGGCCCTTATTTCGCCGGCGCCGGCTTTTCACTGGTCGATGCGGTCTTCGCGCCGATCTTCCGCTATTTCGATCTTTTCGACACACTCGCCGATCACGGCATCTTCGACGGGCTCGATCGTATCAGCGCCTGGCGCAAGGCGCTTGCCGAACGGCCGAGCGTCAAGGCGGCGGTAACGGCCGATTACAGCGAGCGGCTGATGGCCTTCCTCAGGGATCACGACGCCTATCTGCTGCGTGCCCGGCAGGCGTAAGGCGGCGGCGCGAGGTCACGTCAGTCCTTCATGCTCCCGCTCCAGCGGCCTGGATCCTTCTCATTGGTTCATTGAAACATCGAATTGACCCAACGCCTTGAAAGCAAGCTATTGCGGACGGAAAAGCGTTTCACACTTTTCCTGGAATTGCTCTAAGACGGTGACCAAGCCGTGTTGAGAGGAGCGCATCGTGGCGGACATGACCTCGACCTTGACGATCCTGGAGCCCTATCCCGGCCTCTACGCCTATTATGACGGGCGCGTCGCCGGGGTGAGGCTCTACTCGGAGGCCCCGAACTGGCTCGACGACGGTGCCTATGAACTGGGCGTCACCTCCTATGCCATCGTCGGCGGCCACGAGGCGCTGGTCTATGACACGCATATCTCGCTCGACCATGCCCGGGCGATCCGCAATCACCTCGAAAGCCTCGGCGTCACCTCGATCCGCGTGGTGCTCAGCCATTGGCACAAGGACCATGTCGCCGGAAACGCTGTCTTTGCTGATTGCGAGATCATCGCGCTGAAGCTGACGGCGGAGAGACTTCACGAAAACCGCGAAAAGATCGAAACAGCGACGCCGCCGATCCGGCCCCTCGTCATGCCGAGCCGGATGTTCGAGGGGACGCTCGCGCTCACCGTCGGCGAACGTCGGGTGGAGTTGCATCACTTCGCCATCCACAGCGCCGACGGCAACGTCATCTGGCTGCCCGAGGAAAAGCTGCTGCTCGCCGGCGATACGCTCGAGGATACAACGACCTATATCAGCGAGGCTGACCAGACGGCGACGCATGTCGCCGAACTCGTGCGCCTGCGGCACTGGCCGATCGAAAGGATCCTGCCTGCTCACGGCGACCGCATGCGCATCGCCGCGGGCGGCTACGGGCCGGAATTCATCGATGCCAATCGCCTCTACATCGAACGGCTGACCGATGCGATCGCGGCCGGCACCCCTATCGGCACGCTCAAGGATTTCGCCGCCGAGGAGATCGCCTCAGGCGCGATCCTCCATTTCGAACCCTACGAGGCGGTGCACCGGAGCAATGTCGAACGGATGCAGGCCGCTCTCAGGACGGATTAAGTTGGGATCGCATGATGACCACCAACCTTCATTTTCGCCGCAAAGCGCTCTAAATCTTCTTCTTCCGATTCAATAGACAGGCAGATCATGACCTATCCCGCCAATACGCCCACTCCCATCGATCCGGTGAAACTCGACAAGCTTGCGGAAGTCGCGATCCAGGTCGGCCTGCAGCTCCAGCGCGGCCAGGACCTGGTGATGACCGCGCCGGTGGCGGCAATGCCACTCGTCCGCCTCATCACCAAGCACGCCTACAAGGCGGGTGCCGGACTGGTGACGACGCTCTACTCCGATGAAGACACGACGCTTTCGCGCTATGCCTACGCTCCCGACGAAAGCTTCGACCGGGCGAGCGACTGGCTCTTCGACGGCATGGCCAAGGCCTTTGCCGGCGGTGCGGCGCGCCTCGCAATCTCCGGCGACAATCCGATGATGCTGTCGGCGCAGGACCCGGCCAAGGTCGCGCGCGCCAACAAGGCGAACTCGATCGCCTACAAGCCGGCGCTCGAAAAGATCTCGAACTTCGACATCAACTGGAACATCGTTTCCTACCCGAACCCATCCTGGGCAAAGCTCGTCTTCCCGAACGATCCGGAAGACGTTGCCGTCGAGAAGCTTGCGAACGCCATTTTCGCCGCCTCGCGCGTCGATGTCGCCGATCCGGTTGCGGCCTGGAAAGAGCACAATGCCAATCTTGCCCGGCGCTCGGCCTGGCTGAATGGCGAGCGTTTCGCAGCACTGCACTTCACCGGCCCCGGCACCGACCTGACCGTGGGCTTGGCCGATGGTCATCTGTGGTGCGGCGGCGCGTCGGAAGCCAAGAACGGCGTTACCTGCAACCCGAACATCCCGACCGAAGAAGTGTTCACGACGCCGCATGCGCTGCGCGTCGAGGGCCATGTCTCCTCGACCAAGCCGCTGTCGCACCAGGGAACGCTGATCGACAATATCCAGGTGCGCTTCGAAGGCGGCCGGATCGTCGAAGCGAAGGCCTCGCGCGGTGAGGAAGTGCTGAACAAGGTGCTCGACACAGATGAGGGTGCACGCCGGCTTGGCGAAGTGGCGCTGGTGCCGCATTCCTCGCCGATCTCGGCAAGCGGTATCCTCTTCTACAACACGCTGTTCGATGAAAACGCCTCCTGCCACATCGCGCTCGGCCAGTGCTATTCCGGCTGCTTCGTCGACGATGCCAAGCTGACGCCGGAACAGATCCGCGCCCAGGGCGGCAATTCAAGCTTGATCCATATCGACTGGATGATCGGCTCGGGTGAGGTGGACATCGACGGCGTGCGCGCCGACGGCAGCCGCGTTCCGGTCATGCGGAAGGGCGAGTGGGCCTGATCACGGCTTCTCCCCCGACTCGGGCATTCTGAAAGTTTCGGTGGCCGTCGCTAAAAATGCGGCGGCCTTTCCTTTGGAGAGTTGACCCCGTCAGCCGTTGGCAACGCGTTTCAGACGCGGCATCTCCGCCGACTGGTAGAGCGACAGCACGTGGCCATCTGGATCGGCGAATTCCGCCGACCAGCCGCCTGGCGCGTGGCTCACCGGCGTGACGATCGTGGTGCCCTTTTCGGCAAGTCCACCGACCACATCGTCGATGCCACCCTCGGCGAGATCGAAGACGACGATCGGTGAATTGCCGGGCTTGCTTTCGGCGACAAAGAAGATCAGCTCGACATTGCTTTCGATGGTGGCCATCAGCCAGACGCCGGCTTCATCGTCATCCATCCGCTGCACCTCAAGACCAAGCACATCGCGATAGAAGGCTTCCGTCCGGATGATATCAGAGACGTAGTAGCAGATGGCTCCGATACGTGGTTTCGACAGCATTGGTTGCTCCCTTTCTGTTGGTTACACCGGCTTGTTGCCGCCGGCCGCCGTTTCGTGAGACGCACGCAAAGAAAAATTGACCGCGAAGAGGTGACCATCGGGATCGTGGCTAGCAAAGGCGGCACGGCCGCTGCCCGTCACCGGCAGGAGCGCCTGGCGGATGCGGCCGCTATCCAGCGGATAACGCAGCCCGGTCAGTTCCAGATTGGTCTCGAGGTGGCCGGCATCGCGCCAGGCTCGGCGCAGCAGCAGGATGCGCTGACGCAGCGCCTCGTCGGAAATCTTGAGGAGATGGCGGATCTCCAGTCGGTTATGACCGGCAATGGCGAGCAGCATCACGATCCTGAGACTGGGCGCGAGCGTGGCCGCAAAGCTTAGAGGATCGCTCGACGCCGCCGCGCCCTGCGTTTCCGGCTCAGGCGCCTGTCGCTCGCGCCGAAGACGACGAGCGGCCGTGCGCGCCTGCATCGCGGCGAGCTTGCGAATGACACCGCGGAACCAGGCGCGATCACCAACGTGGGGAAGCGCTTTGCCTTGAGCGCCACGATCAACGCTTCATGCAGCAAATCCTCCGCTTCGGCCGCACGGCGGGTCTGGCGCTTGGCGAAGCGGAGGAGATCGAAATAGTGCGCCGGCGTCAGGTGCTCGGTCATCAGGGCTCAGGGATTGAGGTTCCCGGCAATGTGAAGCGCTTGCCCTATGGTTGCAAGACCACGCTCAGGCGCGGGCCGGTCGTACCTTCGGCATCAATTGTGCGCGCTGGCTGAGCCAGACACTGGCGAAGACGACGAGGATACCGAGGGCCTGGACCGACGTCAGATGCTCGCCAAGCACGCCCCAGCCGAGCAGGATGGCAACGACCGGGCTCAGGAAGCCGAGCGGCGATACGGCTGACGGTTCGAGGCGCGACAGGCCGCGGAACCAGAGCAGATAGGTGAAGGCGGCGCCGATCAGGCCGAGATAGGCAAGCCCGAGGACGTTGGCCGTGGTCAGCGGCGGTAGCGACGGCTCGAAGAACAGCGCCACCGGCACGAGAAGCAGGCCGCCCGCCGCCAATTGCCAGGCGGTGAAGGTGAGCGGCGGCACCGGTGGCGCCCAATGACGGCTCAGCACCGTGCCAAAGGCCATGGAGACGGCACCGGCGAGGCCAGCAAGAACGCCGAGCGGATCGAGCACGGCGCCGGGCGTCAGCACCAGGAGGGCGACGCCGGCAATGCCGGCCAGACCGGCAACAACGCTGAGTACGCGGATCGGCGACCCCAGGAAGACGCGCGACAGCAGTATGACGATCAGCGGCTGGACGGCGCCGACGGTTGCGGCAACGCCCCCGGGAAGGCGGTAAGCCGAGACGAACAGCATGGCCCAGAAGAAGGAGAAGTTCAGCGCACCCAGCACGAACGTCCGGAGCCACCAGATGCCTTCAGGCAGGCGCCGGACGAAGAGCAGCAATAGAAGCCCGGCTGGCAGCGCGCGCAGCATCGCGACGGTCAGCGGATAGCCTGATGGCAGGAACTCTGTGGTGACGAGGTAGGTGCTGCCCCAGATGGCCGGCGCGATTGCAGTCAAGGCGAGATCGACGTTACGGTTCGTGCTCATATCTTTATCTCAAGAATCTCTACATCAAGATAAATTGAGACTATCATAGTTTATCTCTACGTCAAGATACCCTATAGCTGGCAAAACAGTGGAGACCTCGGATGGATCGTGTCGACAGGATATTGGCCCAATGGCACCGGGAACGGCCGGATCTCGACGTGTCGGCCATGGGCCTGCTCGGTCGCCTCTCGCGGCTTTCGACCCATGTCGCCCGGGAGATCGAGAAAAGCTTTTCCGAACGCGGCCTCAGCGCGTCGAGCTTCGACGTGCTGGCGACGCTGCGCCGCTCCGGCGCACCCTACCGGCTCTCGCCCGGCGAACTTCTGGATACGACCATGGTCAGCTCCGGCACGATGACCAACCGCATCGACCAGCTGGAGAAGGCGGGACTGGTCGAGAGGATCGCCAATCCCGAGGACAGGCGCAGCGTCATCATCGCACTGACGGAAGAAGGGTTGCGCCGTGTCGATGAGGCGGCAACCGCCCATGTGGCGAACCAGCATCGCGTTGTTTCCGAGCTCTCGCCGGAGGAGCGCGCGGCGCTCGACGGGTTGCTACGCAAATATCTTGCTGCCTTCGAGTAGCCGCGGCTAGATACGGGCGACGAGCCGGCGCACACGCGCCAGATGCGCCTTGCGTTTGGCGTCAGTCGCCCTGTCCATGTCGTGCAGGCTGAGCATGCGGAAATTCAGCCCCTTGGCACAGAAGGCGGCGATGCCACGCTTCAACAACCGCTTCACCGGATTGCCCATATAGAGGTGCACCACCCACCAGGGCGAGCCGGTCGTGGTCAGCGCCCAGAAGACTTTGATGTTGTGAAGGCGCGGGATGATGCGGCCACCGGCTGGGTCATTGTCGAAGGCGACGCCCGGTGCGAAGACCCGGTCGAAGAACCCCTTGAGGATCGCCGGGAAATTGAACCACCATTGCGGAAAGACAAGGACCAGGCCATCGGCTGCCTGCAGCCGCTTTATCCAGTCGGCGGCTGCCGATCGATCATAGGCGTCGGTGAAATAGCTGCCTCGCTCCGCCATGCTCAGGCGCGGATCGAAATCCTCGCGATAGAGATCGAGCAGGTCGACGGAATGGCCGCTCGCCTCCAAAGCAGCACGCGCTTCACGCGCCACGTTCGCGGCAAAACTGTCTTCGAGCGGGTGAGCAAGCACGAGCAGAATATGCATCTGTTGTTCCTCATTCGTAGGCTGGGGCCGAAAACGAAGGCAAGCTTTTGCCCGGCTAACGAGGCGGAACGGCCTTTTTCGATCGAGCCTTGAGAGCGAGTTCATCGAAGACGGATGGCGACCGGCGCAACGTCCAGGCGGAGATGAGCTTAGCCGCGTTGTCTTCGGCCGCGTCTCGCGAATGAAGCTGAAGGTCGTAGCGCTGCCCCTCATGAATGCGGTGAAAGTCGTCTGCGGCGCTGCCAATTGGCCGATCGGACCGAAGCGTTTCTCGTCGCACGAGTTCCGCAAGCTCACAGTGAAGCGCGACAAAGTAGACATCGAAGGGTTCGAACATCACCGCCAAATCAGCCGCCCAGCCGGGCTCCTCGAGAATATGCTCCAGCAGGAGACTGTTGCCGGCCGAAGCATAGGCAACCAGCGAGCGATGGAACCCTTCGAAGAAACGGGCACGATGGTCCCTCCAGCGAAAATCTCCGCGCCGAAATCTTTCCATCGGCAGCATGCCCGAGTCGCGCAGATGGTCGATCGAGACGTGCCAGAACGGTTCGCCGATCTGCGCCTGGACCGCGCGCGCCAGCGTGGATTTGCCGCTGCTGGAGGCACCATGGATGAAGATGATCTTGGCTCGTTCGACCATATCCGACTCAATCTCCGAGGGAGCGAACGCTGGCGTTATGCCACCTCCGTGACAGCAGGATGAAACGCGCTAGAGCGTCCTTTGTGNACAAAGGACGCTCTAGAACAGGCTACCCTGCTTTGGCGGGTCTGCCGCCGGCTCCGTGGGCTTCTGCTGCTTCTTGCGCGGCGCCGACGGCGGAGAAACCGGTTCGCTCTCCCCCTCGCCCGCAATCGCCGAAACGCGGCCATCGGCGAATTCCAGGCTGAGTGCCATGCCGGCGGAGACGGCCGCCGCTTGGCGCACAGGACCGCCATCGGCATCGCGAACCAGCGCGAAACCGCGCTGCAGGACGTTGCGATAGGAGAGCGACTGCAGGATGCGATCCTGGGCGACGATGACGCTGCGAAGGCGGCGCACGTCGGCGCGCACGGCAACGTCGGACCGGGCGGCAAGGCCTCCGACGCGATCGGAGGCGCGATGGATCTGGCCGATGAGGCGTGAGGGCAGCGCGCGCAGCGCAGCATCCGCCGCCTGGACCCGCGCCTCGCCGCGATGCACCTGCCGCTCGACGATGCGCTCGGCCTTGTTCATGGCATCGACCAGACGCTGGCGGCGCTCCGAGAACTTGCCTTTGAGAAGATCGGCACGCAGCTCAGACGAGACGCGCTCGAACTGGCGGCGCTTGTTGGCGGTGTTCATCTGCAGGCCACGCCCGAGGCCGAGGGCGGCCTCGTCGAAGCGGCGGCGCGGGAGCGCCAGAAGCTGATCGAGAGACGGCAGGGCACGTGCCAGTGAACGCACCGCCTGGCGGCGATTGTCCATCTGCCGCCCGACCGCAGCCTTGAGGCGCGCCGAGAGGCCGGAGACCCCGGCTTCGAGATCGGCCTTGACCGGTACCGCCATTTCCGCCGCACCCGTCGGCGTCGGCGCCCGCTGGTCGGCGGCATGATCGATCAGCGTCCAGTCGGTCTCGTGACCCACGGCGGAAATCAGCGGGATCTCGGAAGCCGCCGCAGCCCGGACCACCGCCTCGTCATTGAAGCCCCAGAGGTCCTCAAGGCTGCCACCGCCGCGGGCAACGATCAGCACGTCTGGCCGGGCGATCGGCCCACCGGGCGCGATGTCGTTGAAGCCGCGGATCGCCGCCGCCACCTCGTCGCCAGAGCCGTCGCCCTGGACGCGCACCGGCCAGACGACGACATGCACGGGGAAACGGTCGGCAATGCGGTGCAGGATATCGCGAATGACAGCGCCTGTTGGCGAAGTGACGACGCCGATCACCTTGGGCATATAGGGCAACGGCCGCTTGCGGCCGGCATCAAACAACCCTTCCGCAGCCAGCTTGCGCTTGCGTTCTTCGAGGAGCGCCATCAACGCGCCGGCACCGGCCGGCTCCATCGTTTCGATGACGATCTGGTATTTCGACGAACCCGGGAAAGTCGTGACCTTGCCGGTCGCGATCACTTCCATGCCCTCTTCCGGGCGGAAGCGCAGGCGCGAGAAAGTACCCTTCCAGATCACCGCATCGATGCGCGCCCGGTCGTCCTTGAGCGCGAAATAGGCATGGCCCGACGAGTGCGGGCCGCGATAGCCCGAGATCTCGCCGCGCACGCGCACCTGGTCGAAGGCCTGCTCGACCGTTCGCTTGATCGAGCCCGAAAGCTCGGACACCGAATATTCGGTGAGGTTGCTCGGAGAATCGCTGTCGAAGAAAGAAGCCATAGCTTCTTTTACCGCACCCTTCGCCGAAGGCCAGCACATCCGTTGCGCTTTCCAACGCCCCAAGCGGCCGACGCCGCTTACGGTTTCAGCGCATAGAGGCGAATGGGCGAGCCCTCGGAAACCGGCAAGGGCGAAAGGAACGCCGGCACACGCCCGGCGGCAAGCTCAGCATAGAAGCCTTGTGGCGCCCGCGCGGCGATCATTCGCGCCTGCACGTCCGCAGCGCAGAAGGCCAGGACCGGATGTCCGAGCTGGCGCAACATGACCGCCGCGTCCTCGGCCGGTGCCAGACCGATCTTCAGCTCCATGAGCATGCCGGCGGCATTGCGATGGTAGGGTGCGCTCAGCACGCGGTGCTGGGTGCGGCGAAGCAGGGTTGCACCGATATCCGATGGCCCGACAATGAACGACGGCGGCAAGCCTTCCAGATCGGTCAGCGATGACGTTGTCAGGCACGCCTTACCGTTCGAGGTTGCGGTTTCACCCGCCACAACTCCTCCGATTCCCTTGTCGACAAGAACCCCGGCAATGGCCCAAACCGCTGGAACCGAAATGAGAAGCGTGCCGACATAGAGCAGAGACGCGCCCACGCCTGCCGTTCCGCCGTTTGAGCGGGCACGCAGATTCGAGAGCAGCAACGCGATCGGTACGATCGCCAGGAGATTGGAAAAGGCCATTCCGCGTACCTGGATGAGCGCAATCATCAGGCTCGAAGACACAAGCGCGAAGAGGATGAGGTTGAGATCGACCCTGTCGCGACGCCAGATGCGCCAGGCACAGAGAAGCGCGGCAAAGGCACCGGTGAAGTAGTAGGCGCCGATGCTCGCGGGTTCCCCCGTTGCAACGGCTGCGAAAGAGCGCGCTTCGGTGACGTTGTCGAGCCACAGCTCGCGGAGCAACGGGTCAAGCGCTGCCAAGGGATTGCCCAGGCATTGCGGCGCCACCCACAGTGCCACGACAATGACCCCCAGGCCGCAAGCGCCAAGGGCAAAACACCGCACGACAGTCGACCGACGGCTTAGCGTGGCGGCGGCAAGCGCCAGCAGGCCGCCTCCGGTCAGCGCCAGCGAGTAGAAGGCGATCGAGAGGTTGTCGCAGGTTGCGGCCAGGTAGAGGCGCGGCGGTACCGTCACGAAGAAGAAGAGGCTCAGGCTTGCAGCGAGCGAAAGGCCAAAGGCAACGGTAGCCTGCGAAGCCTGTCGGCCGACCCAAACCCACTGGCAGGCAACGACCGCGCAGACCACAGCCACAAACGGCGTCGTTTCCGCACCAATGGCAATCGCCAGCGCCGCCGCCAATCCTGCAATGGCGTAGCTCGACGCGCGAAACTCTCGATCGACCAGCGTTGCTGCCATGGCTGCGACGAGTACCAACTGCACGTTGTGGTGATCGATCGAGCCGCCAAGGAAGCGATTGGTGGTGACGATGAAGATCGTGGTGAGTCCCAGGCAGAAATGCATCGCCGCCACGCCACCGGCACGACGGCCGGCCAGGCCCATGGCCGCCAGCAACGGGATCGCAAGCGAAATCGGCCAGAACCCCAAGGCCAATGTTTCAGCCTGCACCGTCCCGACGAACGGCCTGAAGACGGAAATGAGTGCGGCGATCGGCAGGTCGATGAGGCGTGACCAGTGCATCAGCGTGCCGCCTTCTAGGCCGAGGCGGGCTTGCGTCAGGTCGAACCAGCTCTGGCCACCGAGGAGATCGCGTACCTGAACCAGACGCATGACATCATCATTGTCGCGGCCAACATAGTCGGACGCCATCAGGTACCGGGCGACAAGGACGAGGATGGTGGGAGCGCCGTAGACGAACACCATCGAACGCAGGCTCGACCAGAACGGCCTCGGCGCGTTCTTCGAAATCGCCTCGGAAAGCGTCGCCGTCCCGTTCGCCATGGATCCTCGCCCGTCTCGATCACATCGCAACCTAACGACGAGCGCTCAAAAAAGCGTAAAGCCCGCGACAATTGGGGGAGCCTGCGCGCACGGACGTGGCCCTTGGCGTCTTGTTAACACCCTGATGCCTATGATGGCGCCGATCCAACATGAGCCGAGCCACCCGGATGTTCGACCGTTTCAACATCGCCGTTCTGCTGCCTTGCTACAACGAAGCGTCGACCATCGGGCAAGTGGTTCAGGGCTTCCAGGCGGCGCTGCCGTCAGCGCACATCTATGTCTACGACAACAATTCGACGGACGGCACGGCCCTGAAGGCCATGCTTGCCGGTGCGACCGTCGTGCGCGAGCGCCGGCAGGGCAAGGGGCACGTGGTGCGCCGGATGCTCGCCGATATCGATGCCGACATCTATGTCATGGCCGACGGCGACAGCACCTATTGCCCGACGGATGCGGAAGATCTGATCCGCACCTTGATCACAGAGCGCACCGACATGGTCGTCGGGACCCGGCGCGGCGTCCACAACGACGCGGGCAGACAGGGTCATGCGCTCGGCAACAGGCTCTTCAACCTTCTCTACCGATCGATGTTCGGTACGGATTTCAACGACATCTTCTCCGGCTACCGGGTCTTCTCGCGGCGGTTCGCCAAGAGCTTCCCTGCCATTTCCAACGGCTTCGAAATCGAGACGGAGATGTCCGTCCATGCCTCGCGGCTGAAACTGCCTGTCGCAGAGCTTGAACTGGACTATGGCCGGCGACCCGACGGTTCCCATTCCAAGCTATCGACATACAAGGACGGCGCCAAGATCCTCTGGACCTTCGCAATGCTCATGAAAGAAACGCGGCCTTTCACGTTCTTCGGACTCATTGGCATGGCTTTCCTCTCGACGAGCGTCGGTTTCATGATGCCGGTGTTGCTCGAATATTTCGCCACCGGGCTCGTGCCGCGCATGCCGACCTGGGTCTTCGCGCTGGCCATGCTGATGGTGTCGATCATCATGTTCACGGCGGGCCTGATCCTCGATTCCGTCTCACGGGCCCGGACCGAGCAGCTTCGCCTTCACTATATCGCAACCGCCGCACGGGCCGCTCCCCTCGACAGCGCGAAGGGCGGCCTCGGTTTGTCCCAGACCGAGGATTTGGCGATCGGAACGCAGGCACGGATCGTTCGGGAACGTCACGGATGAACCGGGAAACAACCAACCGCATACGCTTCATCATCGAAGACGTCATACCGCCGATCCTCAGGGATTCGCGCCTGTTCAAGGGCATGGCGAGCCTCGCCTGGGGCAAGCACATCGCGCATCTCGCGGAGTTTCGCGCACGGGCGCCGTTCCTGTCGGCACGCGAATACGAAGACCTCTATCGGCGCCATCCGAGGGTTCACGAGGGAACGGACAATTCCGAAGCCTGCGTACGCAAGATCGCCGCAAGCATCGCCGGCGACAGCGTCTGCGACGTCGGCTGCGGAACCGGCGTTCTGTTGAAACGGATCCGCGCTGCCAATCCCGAGGTCAAGCGCCTGACAGGCGTCGACTTCGCCATCGACGACGCGGCCCGGATCGAGGGCGTGGAATATCACGCGGCGATGATCGAGGACCTGCCATTTGCGGATGGCGAGTTCGACACCGTCGTCTGCACCCATGTCATCGAACATATCCTCGACTATCGCAAAGCGATCTCCGAACTTCGACGGATTGCCCGCCGGCGCCTGATCATTGTCGTGCCACGCGAGCGCGAGTATCGCTACACCTTCAATCCGCACTTCAATTTCTTCCCCTATACCCACTCCTTCCTTCGCGCGGTGCATCCGGTGCCAGCCGAGCACGAGTGCATCGATATCGGCCGCGACATCTACTATCGCGAAGACAAAGCTCTGGCGGTGTGAGACGTGGCGATGAACCTCAATCTTCAGCCCGCCGTCTGGTTCGGACTGTTCTTCACGCCGGTGCTGATTTCGGCCGGTCAGATCCTCTTCAAGCTGACAAGCGCCAAGACCGGGGATGCCAACGCGCAAGGGCTGCTGGCGCTGGCCCTTAACCCGACATTGCTCACCGCCTTGGCCGTCTACGGCATCGGCACGATCATCTGGATCTTCACGATCAAGTCCGTGCCGCTGACGATCGCCTATTCGTTCATGGCGCTCACCTTCTGCATTGTGCCGCTGCTTGCCGCCGTCTTTCTCGGCGAGGCGGTAACGCTGCGCTACGCCCTCGGTGCCGCGCTGATCATCGGCGGCATGATCATCATCAACTCGTAAGGATACCCGGGACCATGATCGTCACCGCCTCCTTCCTTCTCGGCATCATCACATGCGGTCTGCGCTCTGCGCGTGTCTGCGTGCTGGTCGGTGCGGTGCTGCTGGCTTTGGCAGGTGTCAGCGGCAGCTGGGTCGAAGCGGTCGCAGCGATTGGCGCCTATAATATGGGCGTCGCGTTGATGCTATGCGGCGCCATCGCAGTCGGCCTGCAGCGCGACAGCCACTAGCGCCGTGCGCTCAGATGAGCGCACAAAGAATGCTCATCCTTTTCGCTCGAAAAACGCCCTGGTCTCCTCGTCCGCGGGGAAGAAGGATTCGATCAGCACACCCTCCACCAGGGCATCCTGGGTCGAGCCGAAGGTCTGCAGCGTGGTGATGAAGCTCAGCCGCAAGCCGCCGACATCGAGTTCGATCGGCAGAACGGGCAGCCGGTCAGTGTCCGGATGATTCTCGACCGCGCGCGCCACTGCGGGATTGGACGCGGCCTTCTCCAGGCGTTTGCCGAGGCGGCTGCGCGGTCCTTGCAGCCAGGCCTCCGTGCGCACGCGCTGCACGAGATCGGCGGCCGCCGGCTCCCAATTGACGACCAGCTTGCGCACATTGTCATTGCCGAGGAAGGTGTCGAGGAAATTTTCTCCCGGCTGGAACGGAATGTCGGCGGCGACGGCCAGGCTCGCCAGCGCCGGGTTGACCACCAGCAACGTATATTCGTGGTCGAGCACCAGGCCGGGATAGGGATCGTGGCGCGCCAGGATCAGCCTGATGGCATTGGCGACGGCCGGCGGCATGGCGTCCAGGCCCGCGGCCGGCCGTGTCGCCATGCGCGGTCGATAGCCGGCTGCCGAAAACAGCGTCCCCTGGTCGCGGGCCGGGACTTCCAGCACCGAGGCCAACCGCAGGATCATGCCTTCCGACGGTTTCGAGCGGCCGGTTTCGAGGAACGAGAGGTGACGCGCCGAAATGCCGGCGGCGACCGCCAGGTCGAGCTGGCTCATGCGGCGGTGTCCGCGCCACTCCTTCAGATGTTCGCCAAACTGCATGTGTCGTGATTCTCCATTTGCCCGGCAGACTGGCGCGCGTGCCGGGTAAAATCCATTACCTCAGAGGTAATTGGTTTGATGACGTCATCAGCGCAACATCCGGCCATCGACAAACGGATGGAGCCGAAGATGACCCTCTCGAACCGCAGCCCGCTCAACAAGACCTTCCTCGCCGACGGCGCCTTCTCGCTCGTCTCCGGCGCCGCGCTGATCCTCGCAGCAGTGCCGCTGGCTGCACTGGTCAACGCCGCCGCGACGCCCCTCATCACGCCTGTCATGTTGAAGGCGCTGGGTGCCGGTCTGTTGATCTGGGGGATATTCCACCTCTCGGCGGCGCGCAATGGCGGCCCGGTGACGGCTTCGGCGCGCATCAGCATCGCCGGCGACATGCTCTGGCAGGTAGGAAGCTTGGCATTGCTGCTCGCCGCCTATGCCTCCCTTTCCGCCGCCGGCATTGCCCTCGTCGTCATCGGCATGATCGGCGTCGCCGACTTCCTGTTCTTCAAGCTGCGCGGTCTGGCGCAGGAGCGCGGGGCGATCGCCTGACGGATGGTCTCAAGAGATCGCGAAAGGCGTCCGCCGGTCATGCCGGCGGACCTTCTCGTATTCTTCGATCGTCTCAGATGGTCTCCCAGCCATCCTTGGCGCTGGCGCGATAGATCGCGTCGATGAATTTCTGATTGAGACGCGAATTCTCGAGCGTCACCACTTCCTCGTCCTCACCCTTGGCGGCGCGCGAGAAGGCTTCCGCCTGAAGCTTGTACTGGCGGGCATCCTGGAAGCGGAAGAGCTGGGACTGGGCGTGGTTCTGGTTCGTCAATTCCACCTCCTCACGGCCGTAACGATCGGCGTTGAAGGGCGACTTCACCTCGATGAAGCCCTTGTCGCCATGGAAGACCATGACCTGGCGGGCGGCGAGCTGGGTGGAGATATAGAAGCTCAGCTCGAAATCGCCGAAGTCTGCCCGCACGCTCGAATAGATGTCCGTGCCGAATTCCGGATCGCGATCGGTGCTTGCCTGCGCCCGCACCGGCTCCTTGCCGGTGACGAAACGGGTGGTGATCGTCGGGTACACACCGATATCCGGCAGACCGCCGCCGCCGAGCGCTGGAATGTTGCGCATGTTGTTGGGGTCGCGGTTGAAATAGGTGAAGGCGCCCTGGACGTGGCGCAGCCGGCCGATCGCGCCTTCGGCCAGCAGCGAGCGCACCTTGCGCCAGACGGGGCTGTAGGTGACCATGAAGGCTTCGGCGATCACCACGCCATTGCGATCTCGCGCCGCAATCAGCGTATCGATCTCGGAGGCGCGTAGCGCAATCGGCTTTTCGCACAGCACGTGTTTTCCAGCGTCGGCCGCCTTGATTGACCATTCGACGTGCTGCGCCGTCGGGAGCGGAATGTAGACCGCATCGATCACGTCGGACGCCAGCATCTCCTCGTAGGAACCGAAGGCATGCGGTGCGGAGAAGCGATCGGCCATCGCCCGGGCTTTTGCGAAGTCGCGGCTGGCTACAGCCGAAACGACGCAGTTTTCCGCGTCCTGAATGGCCGGCACGACGAGGTCGCGGCCGATCCGGGCCGTGGACAGAATTCCGAAACGTAACATGGTGAAGCTCCCTGATTTTGCGGCCGAGACTAGCGCCGAGGTACGTACCTATCAAGCGATTGATACCGTTCCGGCCGAGATTCGCGTTTCGCAGAAAAAAGCCGGCAGACGGGTGACAATGTCAGCTTTTCTGCCCTATCTTTCCCTTCGCAATCCTCCCGATCGCGATATGCTTTCATCCAGTCCAATGGAGCGAAACCATGGAAAAACTGAGACTTGGCCGTACCGACCTGACAATCGCGCCCCTTGTCTTCGGCGGCAATGTCTTCGGCTGGACCGCCGACGAAAAGACCTCCTTTGCGCTGCTCGACGCCTTTTTCGATGCCGGGTTCAACGCCATCGATACCGCTGATGTCTACTCCTCCTGGGCGCCGGGCAATCAGGGCGGCGAATCCGAAACGATCATCGGCAAATGGCTGAAACAGTCCGGCCGGTCGCGCGACAAGGCCGTCATCGTCACCAAGGTCGGCTCCGAACTCGGGCCCGACCGCAAGGGGCTTTCGCGCCGCTGGATCCTGCAGGCGGTCGAGGATTCGCTGCAGCGGCTGCAGACCGACCATATCGATCTCTATCTCTCCCATTGGCCCGATCCGGAAACGCCCTACGAGGAGACGCTGACGGCCTACGACCAGTTGCTGACCGAGGGCAAGGTCCGGGCCATCGGCGCCTCCAACCTGAACTCGCTGCAACTGCGCGAGGCGCTCGACGTATCCGCAAACCAGGGCCTGCCGCGCTATCAGGTGTTGCAGCCGGAATACAATCTCTACGACCGCGACGCGTTCGAAGGGCCGCTGCGCGATCTCTGCATTGCCGAGGAGATCGGCGTCATCAGCTATTTCGGGCTGGCGCGCGGCTTTCTCTCGGGAAAGTACCGGACGCACAAGGACCTCGAAGGCTCGGCACGCGGCAGCGGCGTCGAGAAATATCTTGACGGGCGCGGCATGCGCATCCTCGGCGTGCTCGACGACATCGCCGCCGACACCGGAGCGACCCAGGCGGAAATCGCGCTCGCCTGGATCCGGACGCGCAAGGGCGTCACGGCGCCGATCGCCAGCGCGACCAGCCTCGCGCAGTTGGAGAGCCTCATTCGTTCTGCCGCACTGGAGCTGTCGGATGAAGCGATCCGAAAGCTCAACGATGTGGGCGAATGACGGGAGCAAAACCAACCCGATGGCATTGACGACACGCGCTGCGACAGCCGGCGACGAGGCGGACTGGCGCCGCCTCTGGGCCGGCTATGTCGCCTTTTCCGGCACCGATCTCGCCGGGGACATCATCGACCTCACCTGGAAGAGGCTGACCGATCCCTCGACGCCGCTTTTCGCGCGCTTGGCGATCCTCGACGAAAAGACGGTGGGCTTTGCCATCTGCCAGGAGCAGCTCGCCACCTTCTTCCGGCAACCGATCTGCTACATCGAGGATCTCTATGTCGATCCCGCCGCACGCGGCCAGGGCGTGGCACGGGCAATGATCGACGATCTCATCGCGCATTGTCAGGAGAAAGGCTGGGACCGGCTCTACTGGTACACCGAGGCCGACAATGCCATGGCGCGGCGGCTCTACGACCGCTACTCCGGGACCGACGAGCACGTGCGCTACAAGGTCAATTTCGGCACGTTCCTCAAATCCGGAAATCCGGCATAGGCCTCCGCATGGCTACCGGCCTGATTTGCCATGCCGGCCTTCGTCAGCAGCCCGCGCGGTTGGATAAAACTCGATATCCGACGCGCCGGCCGCTCGTGCCACTGGATGTTGAAGGCCCATAACTTCGGGAAAAAGCAAAGCGAGGCATAGGGCAGATGGTCGTGGATCCACCAGGCGATCGACTGCCAGCCGCCGATATCGCCGCGGCGATCCCAGACCCAGGGGATGACGATGCAGGCGCTGGCGCCGATGCATCCGTCGGCATCGCGCATGTCCCAGATATGGTCGGCGGCCGAAGCGGCATTGGTCGAGCAGTTGAGACCATTGGCATTGCCGAAGCCGTTGACGGCGCGGTTGCGGTAGCCTGAGCGAATGACGAGGCGACCGAAGGTCGCCTCTAGCGGCTCCAGCAGCTCCTCGCAGAGGCGGCGCCCGGCCTCGATCGCGAGATCCGGATCGTCAGGAATGTTCGGGATGCGATAGAAATCGGCGATCTCCGAATGCAGAAAGTCGCGGAAGAAGAAATTCCTGGACAACCGTACCCGGCCGAGATCTTCGAGACCCTTCATCGAACCGGGCTTCTTCATCGTTTTCCTTTCTCATCCGAACAAACGGAGTGCGAGACCAATGGCATTCCAAATCCGGCCCAACGGCGCCACCCAATTCCACACCGCGGCTATCTGTGCCGGAAGAAATCGATGAAGGCGCGCAGTGCCGGCCGCATCTGCCTGCGGCTTGGATAATAAAGATAGGGGCCGGCATAGGGTGCGCACCAGTCTTCCATGACACGCTCCAGCCGTCCTTCGGCGATCGCCGTTTCCACCCGCGACAGGAAGAGATAGGCAAGCCCGGCGCCGCCCATCGCCGCCTTGATGATCGGCCGGTCCTCGCCGAGGATCAGCGGGCCCTCGACCGATACCGTCAGCTCCTCGCCGCCCTTCTCGAACTCCCAGCGATAAAGCGTGCCGTTGGAGAAGCGTCGGCGGATGCAACGATGCTCCGCCAGGTCGCGCGGATGCTGCGGCCGCCCGTGGCGCTCGAAGTAGTCGGGCGAAGCGACGACGGCGCTTTCCAACTCAGGCCCAACTTTGACGGCGATCATATCGGCTTCCAGGCTTTCGCCGAGCCTGATGCCAGCGTCGTAGCCTTCTTCGACAATATTGGTGAAGCCATCCTCATTGGCGATTTCCAGGACGATCTCCGGATAGAGGTTCAGGAACGCGCCGAGCCTTGGCGCGACGATCAGATCTGCTGCAAACCGCGGCGCCGTGATGCGCAGATTGCCTGCGGGACGCTCGCGGGCGTCCGCGGCCGCTTCCAACGCATGGGCGATCTCGTCCAGCGCCGGTGCCAGCCTTTCGAGCAGCCGGCGACCCTCCTCGGTCGGCGCGACGCTCCGTGTGGTGCGCGCCAGCAGGCGAATCCCAAGGCTCGCCTCGAGGCTGCCGACGGCGTGGCTGACGGACGACGGCGCCACGCCGAGTTCTCGGGCGGCCCCGCGAAAACTGCCATGGGCGGCAACGGCGGCCAATACCGCGAGTTGAGAAAGCTGCGTTCTGTTCATTGATCGAAATAATAGAACAGCCCGTGAGAATTAACAGTGATTTTCAGCCGCCGCGTATGGCCCTATTCTTCAATCGTCGCCAACGTCTGGACGAAGCGAGGAGCTCGTCTGCGATGGCAACGAGGAACCGTCGCCCGCCATTCAGGCGCATCGGCGGTGTCCAGCCACCAATTCATGCCTCGGACGATAGACGCGCCCTCCCAGCGCGTTCGTTCCGACGCGTGACAGCCAGACAAAGGAAACGACATGAAGACCCGCAAACTCGGGAACGACCTTACCGTCTCCACCATCGGCCTCGGCTGCATGGGCATGAGTTTCGCCTATGGCGCAGCCGATGAGGCGGAATCGATACGCACCCTTCACCGCGCCGTCGACCTCGGCATCACCTTCTTCGACACGGCCGAAGTCTATGGTCCTTTCGAAAACGAGAAACTGCTCGGCAAGGCGCTCGGTTCCATGCGCGACAAGGTGACGATCGCCACCAAATTCGGCTTCCGCATCGAAGCCGGGGTGCCGGCGGCCCAGGCGATCAAGGGCGTCGACGGACGGCCGGAGCACGCGAAGGCGGTGGCCGAAGCCTCGCTCAAGCGGCTCGGAACCGATGTCATCGATCTCTATTACCAGCATCGTGTCGACCCGGAGGTTCCGATCGAGGATACCGTCGGCGCCATGGCCGAATTGGTGCGCGAGGGCAAGGTGCGGGCCCTCGGTCTTTCCGAAGCGAGTGCCGCCACCATCCGTCGGGCCCACAAGGTTCATCCGATCGCCGCTGTCCAAAGCGAGTATTCTCTGTGGTCGCGTGACCCGGAAGCGGACGTGCTCGCCACCTGCCGCGAACTCGGCATCGGCTTCGTGCCCTACAGCCCGCTCGGGCGCGGCATGCTGACCGGCGCGCTGCGCAAGGCCGATGATCTGGAAGCCGACGATTTCCGGCGCTCGCTGCCGCGTTTCCAGGCGGAGAATTTCGACGCCAACGTCCGGCTGGTCGAAACGCTTCAAGCGCTGGCTGAGGAAAAAGGCGTGACCGCGGCTCAACTCGCGCTCGCCTGGGTCATCAACCAGAGTGATTTCATCGTGCCTATCCCGGGCGCCCGCAAGCTCGACCATCTGGAGCAGAATGCGGCCGCGGCAGGCATCCCGCTCAGTGCTGAGGAATCCAGCCGCCTCGCCGAAGCGCTGTCGCCGGCACTTGTCGCCGGCAATCGCTACACGGACGCCTCGCTGGCGCTCACCAACCGTTGACCTTGAGCGTTTCCAGGAGAAACGGAGTCTTGGAAACGCTCTATCTCTGTGTTTTCACCGCATTTCCTGACGGAAAACCGCTTCGCACTTTTCCTGGAAATGCTCCATTTCTCCCCGTCTTCCGCAGATGGCGGGGAGATTTCCCATCGAAATTCACGCCGGACGCACTACCTCTCAACCAACGGCAACAAATCCGGAGGAGCGGGAATGTCCGACGAGCAGGCGATTAGCGCGGTGGTGCACCTCTATGTCGACGGCATGGCCTTTGCCAACGAGGGCGCGCTGCGCAAGGCGTTTCACCCCGATGCGGCGATTATCGGCAACTACAAGGGCGCGCTCGAATGGACGACGCGCGACGGCTTCATCAAGACGATCATCGAGACGGGTGCAGCCCCCCCTGGAACCCAGCCGGAGATGGACGTGCAGAAGATCGATATCACCGGTGACACTGCAACCGTGAGGGTGGTCGACAGTTTCGCCGGCGAACGCTATTCCGATCATCTGTCGCTGGTGAAGATCGACGGGCGCTGGGTGATCGTCAACAAGGTCTTCCATCAGCACGCGTGATGACGGCACCCCCAGAGAAACCCGAGCCGACGGGCAGGCTCATCGGCATCGACCATATCCAGCTTGCCATGCCGGCGGGTGCCGAACCGGCGGCACGCGGCTTCTACAGCGGTCTCCTCGGCCTCTCGGAGGTGAGCAAGCCGGCCAATCTTCTCGCGCGTGGCGGCTGCTGGTTCGAACAGGGCAGCATCCGCCTGCATCTCGGCATCGACCAAGACTTCAGGCCGGCACGCAAGGCCCACCCGGCCTTTCTCGTCGACAATCTCGACCGCCTGACGCTGCGGCTCGAAGCGGCCGGTGTGACGATCGCCCAGGACGAGCCGCTTGCCGGCTACCGCAGATGTTATGTCCACGATCCCTTCGGAAACCGCATCGAACTGATGCAGCGCGTGGATTGAACCGCAAAACGAAAAGGGCCGCTGGATCGCAGCGGCCCTTTCGATTGATACGTGCTTGAGCCGGTTACGCCCGCAGAACGCCGCCCGTCGACTTCGTCACATTGGCGACGATCTTGGCGGTGAGCGCTTCAAAATCCTCGTCGGTCAGCGTGCGCTCGACCGGCTGGATGGTGACCTCGATGGCGATCGACTTCTTGCCTTCGTCAAGCGAAGCGCCCTCGAAGACGTCGAAGACGCTGACGCCGGTGACCAGCTTGCGGTCGGCGCCGGAAGCGGCGCGCAGGATGGCGCCGGCCTCGACCGCCTTGTCGACGACGAAGGCGAAGTCGCGCTTGACCGCCTGGAACGGCGAGAGATCGAGCGCCGGCTTGGTGCGGGTCGCCTTCTTCTTCGGTTCGGGCATGGCGTCGACATAGATCTCGAAGCCGCAAAGCGCGCCGGAGACGTCGAGCGCTTCCAGCGTCTTCGGATGGAACTCGCCGAAGGTGCCGAGAACGATCTTCGGGCCGAGCTTGATCGTGCCGGAGCGGCCGGGATGGTACCAGGCGGGACCGCCCGGCTCGAACTGGACGTTGCCCATCGCCACGCCGCAGGCTTCAAGCACGGCAATCGCATCAGCCTTGGCGTCGAAAACGTCGACCGGCTTGCCACCGCCCTTGGCCGCGTTCGACCAGAGACGGCCGGCGCCGTTCAGCGCGGCCGTGCCGCGGCGGATGCCGCCGGCAACGCGGCGCTGCGCGTCCGGCGTATCGCCTTCATAGGTGCCCGAGACCTCGAAGATCGCAACGTCGCCAAAACCCTTGTCGGCATTGCGCTGGGCGGCCGTCAGCAGGCCCGGCAGCAGCGACGGGCGCATGTCCGACATGTCCGAGGCGATCGGATTGGCGAGCTTCAGCGCCGGCGCGCCGCCGCCGAAGAGCTTTGCCTGATCCTCGGAGATGAACGACCAGGTGACCGCTTCCAGCATCCCGCGGCTTGCAAGCGTACGCTTGGCAAGGCGCGTGCGGATCTGCAGCGTCGTCAGGATCTTGCCGTTGACCGTGCCATGGCTCGGCAGCGGGGCCGCAACGATGTTGTCGACGCCGTGGATGCGCATGACCTCTTCGACAAGATCGGCCTTGCCGTCGACATCCGGGCGCCAGGACGGAACCGAAACCTTGAAGCGTTCACCCGAGCCTTCAACACCGAAGCCGAGCTTCCTCAGGATCGAGATGCTCTCCTCGGAGGAAACCTCGAGACCGGTCAGGCGCTTCACCTCGGAAACCGGGAAATCGACGATCTTTGGCTGATAGCCGGCATAGCCGACCACTTCCGCCTTGGCGGCCTTGCCACCGCAGAACTCGAGCACGAGCTCGGTGGTGCGCTCAAGGCCGGGCACCATGTATTCCGGGTCGACACCACGCTCGAAACGGTAACGCGCATCGGTGATGATGCCGAGCGTGCGGCCGGTCTTGGCGATGTTCATCGGATCCCAGAGCGCCGATTCGATCAGCACGTCGGTGGTGTTCTCGTCGCAGCCGGAATGCTCGCCGCCCATGACGCCGCCGATCGATTCGATCGCCTTTTCGTCCGATATGACGACGTTGTTGGGGCCGAGCTTGTATTCGCGCTGGTCGAGCGCCAGCACCGTCTCGCCGTCCCTGGCGCGGCGGACCGTCAGGTTGCCCTTGACCTTGGCGGCGTCGAAGACGTGCATCGGTCGGCCCTGGTCGAAGGTCATGTAGTTGGTGATGTCGACCAAAGCGTTGATCGGGCGAAGGCCGATCGCCAGCAGCCGCTGCTGCATCCACTTCGGCGACGGGCCGTTCTTGACGCCGCGCACGAGCCGCAACGAGAAGCCGGGGCACAAGTGCCTGTCTTCGCCGAGGTCGAGCGTCAGCTTCACCGGCGTTTCGCCTTCGACGGCGAAGGAGGGCGCAGGCCGTGCTTTCAGCGTGCCGAGGCCGGAGGCCGCGAGGTCACGGGCAATGCCGTAGACACTGGTGCAGTCCGGGCGGTTCGGCGTCAGGTTGATCTCGATCATCGGATCGTCGAGACCGGCATAGGCGGCGTAGCTCGTACCGACCGGCGCGTCAGCCGGCAGGTCGATGATGCCGTTGTGATCCTCGGAGATCTGCAGTTCCTTTTCCGAGCACATCATGCCGCGGCTTTCGACACCGCGGATGGTGCCGACGGCGAGCGTCACGTCGATGCCGGGCACGTAGGTGCCGGGAGCGGCAAAGGCGCCGACGAGGCCGGTGCGCGCATTCGGCGCGCCGCAGACGACCTGGATCGGGGCGCCCGAGCCGGTGTCGACCATCAGTACGCGGAGTTTGTCGGCATTCGGATGCTGCTCGGCCGAGACCACCTTGGCGATGACGAAGGGCTTGAAGGCGGCCTTGTCGTCGACGTCCTCGACCTCGAGCCCGATCATCGTCAGCCGCGCGCAGATCTCTTCCAGCGAAGCGTCGGTATCAAGGTGGTCCTTGAGCCAGGAAAGCGTGAATTTCATGATTTCACCTGTGTCCTAGAGCATTTTGCAGTCAGGTGGCATCACCTGACGTCGCACAAATGCGGCAAAACAAAAAGAAGGAGCGGAAGCGCGAACGAATGTGAGCGCATCCGCTCTGATCAGCTGCGCGATCAGGCCGACAGACCGCCGAACAGCGTCGGCATGTCCAGCGGGCGGAAGCCATAATGGGTCATCCAGCGAACGTCGGCATTGAAGAAGTCACGCAGGTCAGGCATGCCGTATTTCAGCATGGCGATGCGGTCGAGGCCCATGCCCCACGCAAAACCCTGATACTCGTCCGGATCGAGCCCGCCGGAGCGCAGCACGTTCGGATGCACCATGCCGCAGCCGAGTATTTCCATCCAGTCGGTGCCCTCGCCGAACTTGACGATCGGGCCGGAGCGGTCGCACTGGATATCGACCTCGAAGGACGGCTCGGTGAAAGGGAAGAACGACGGACGGAAGCGCATCGTCACCTGGTCGACCTCGAAGAAGGCCTTGCAGAACTCTTCCAGAACCCAGCGCATGTTGGCGACGTTCGCCGCCTTGTCGATCACCAGGCCTTCGACCTGGTGGAACATCGGCGAATGGGTCGCGTCGGAGTCCTGACGGTAGGTCTTGCCGGGGATGATGATGCGGATCGGCGGCTGCTGCGCTTCCATGGTGCGGATCTGCACCGGCGAGGTGTGCGTGCGCAGCACCTTGCGGTCGCCCTTCTCATCCGGATTGAAGAAGAAGGTGTCGTGCATCTCGCGGGCCGGGTGGCCCTCCGGGAAATTCAGCGCCGTGAAGTTGTAGTAGTCGGTCTCGATATCCGGACCTTCGGCAATCGAGAAACCCATGTCGCCGAAGATCGCGGTGATCTCGTCGACGATCTGGCTGATCGGATGAATGCGGCCGCGCTCGGCGGGCGACGAGCGGACCGGCAGGCTGATGTCGACCGTCTCTCGCGCCAGGCGCTCGGCGATCGCCTGATCCTTCAGCGCCGACTTGCGGGCGGCGATCGCGTCGGCGACCGTGGTCTTCAGCGCGTTGATCTGCGCACCGCGGGTCTGGCGCTCTTCCGGCGTCATGGTGCCCAGCGTCTTCAGGAGCTCGGAGATCGAGCCCTTCTTGCCGAGCGCATTGACGCGCACGGCCTCGATCGATCCCTCATCGCCTGCGGCATCGATGTCCGCCAGCAGTATCCGTTCCAGTGTTTCCAGTTCGCTCATTCTGTCCTGCCTCGATGCGGGAATGGGTTCGGTTCTATATCGGCTCAAGTCTTCAGGAATGTGATCGCGCCGCGGTCGCAAAGAATGCCAGTGCAAAGACGCAGGGACGACGAAGCCGGAGGCCCGGCTGAAGCGTCGTCGGAAGGTGGAACCGGGGCAGTTCCTTTCGATCGTCTCGCACGTTCATCTCGCGAAATAAGAAAAACCCGCGCTAGCCCTGCCAGCGCGGGTTTCCCAACGAATTTTAAGTACGGTTTTGGGAAAACGCTGGCTTAACGGACAGCGCTTTCAAACTCGTTTGTCGTGCCGGCTTCCTTGAGGTAGGCAAGCGCCTTCTTGGAAGCTTCGACGAGGGCGCCGAATGCTGCCGGCTCATGGATAGCCATGTCGGACAGAACCTTGCGGTCGACTTCGATGCCAGCCTTGTTCAGGCCGTCGATGAAGCGGCCGTAGGTCAGGCCGAATTCGCGGACGGCAGCGTTGATGCGCTGGATCCAGAGAGCGCGGAAGTTGCGCTTGTTGACCTTGCGGTCGCGGTAAGCGAACTGCTTCGAACGATCAACCGCAGCCTTCGCAGCGCGGATGGTGTTCTTGCGGCGGCCGTAGAAGCCCTTGGCTGCCTTGAGTGTCTTCTTGTGCTTGGCGTGAGCGGTTACGCCGCGTTTTACACGTGCCATGTCATGATCTCCTTAACGTGTCCAAAATGCCTGAAAGTCTTAGAGACCGTTGGGCAGGTAGTTCTTGATGACCTTCTTGCCATCAGGCTCCGCGAGAACCATGGTTCCACGTGCGTCGCGGATGAACTTGTTGGAACGCTTGATCATGCCGTGGCGCTTGCCAGCAGCTGCTGCACGAACCTTGCCAGTAGCGGTGATCTTGAACCGCTTCTTGGCAGACGATTTCGTCTTCATCTTGGGCATTTTGCTACTCCATTTTTCTTAAGAATTCGAAACGGACAGACGAGGTCCATTTCCAGCGTTAAGAACGGCCACGGCATGCCCTGCCGGACCGTTCGGACGGGGGCTTATAACCGCACATGCCGAAAAGCGCAACTGGGGAATCGAAGATGGCGCTGCAAGCGGTGGCCGAACGCTTCCCCATACATCTCTAGCACGTTCGTCAGCGCATGCTCTAGGCGGGAGCGCGATCTGCGGCGGCCGCCGCCGGCCTCGAAGAAAAAAGCCGCCCGGAAGGCGGCTTTCATCAATTTGGTCTTACGACTGACGGCAGCGGCGGCTTAGCGCGGCGCCAGAACCATCATCATCTGGCGGCCTTCGAGCTTCGGCTCGGCCTCCACCTTGGCGATCGCCTGGGTATCATCCTTGACCTGGAGCAGAAGCTTCATGCCCAGTTCCTGGTGGGCCATTTCGCGGCCGCGGAACTTCAGCGTGACCTTGACCTTGTCGCCGTCCTCGAAGAACCGGTTCATCGCCTTCATCTTCACGTCATAGTCATGCGTGTCGATGTTCGGGCGCATCTTGATTTCTTTGATTTCGACGATCTTCTGCTTCTTGCGCGCTTCGGCCGCCTTCTTCTGGTTGGCGTATTTCAGCTTGCCAAGATCCAGAATCTTGCACACCGGCGGTTCGGAGTTCGGTGCGATCTCTACCAGATCAAGACCTGCTTCTTCCGCCATGCGGAGCGCCTGGTCGATCGGGACGGCACCGATATTCTGGCCTTCGGCATCGATAAGCTGAACCCGGGGCACCCGGATTTCCTTGTTTGAGCGCGGTCCCTCCTTGACGGGGGCGTCCGTTTTGAACGGTCTGCGAATGGTCGTACTCTCCTCGAGCTATTTCCGAAATGTTGTTTAATTCGTTCGCCGGCGCGATCACAAACGAAGCGCCTGAATCTGTCACCGACGGCAATGTGTGAATTGCGGCGCGAGAGTCAATAGCACGGCTTTCAAGGAAAATCACCACCTGTCGATACCAAGGCGAATCTGTTTTAGAAAGAAAATCGCCAGTTAAACGGGCTTTTGGAGATTACGGGCATGCACAATACGCCAGCCGAGACGGAAATCAGCTTCATCGAGGTCGGCACGGATGCGGCTCAGCGCAGGATCGCGATGCGCGTGCGCCACCCGGAGAAGCCATCGGGACAGCCGACGCTCGTCTGGCTCGGCGGCTACCGTTCGGACATGACCGGCACCAAGGCGGTCGAGGTCGAGCGCTATGCCATGGAACGGGGCGCGGCCTGCGTGCGCTTCGACTATTCCGGCCACGGCGCCTCCGGCGGCGCCTTCACCGATGGCACGATCTCGCGCTGGCTCGAGGAGAGCCTTGCGGTCATTGATCGGGCGGCGCCGGGCCGCGTCGTGCTGATCGGCTCGTCGATGGGCTGCTGGATTGCGCTGCGGGTCATCCAGGAGCTCAGGCAGCGTGGCGACGGAAACCGTGTCGCCGGCCTGGTGCTGATTGCGCCGGCGCCGGATTTCACCGCCGAACTGATCGAACCCAACCTGACCGAAGCGGAGAGGGCCTCGCTTGCCGAACGCGGCTTTTTCGAGGAACCCTCCGAGTACAGCCCGGAGCCGAACATCTTCACCCGCGCCCTCATCGAAGACGGGCGCGTGAACCGGGTGCTTGAGGGCACGATCACCACCGGCTGTCCGGTGCACATTCTGCAAGGCATGCGCGACCCCGACGTTCCCTATACCCATGCGCTGCGGCTGATGGAGCACCTGCCCTCCGACGATGTCGTCATGACACTCATCCGCGATGGCGACCATCGCCTTTCGCGTGAAGAAGACATCGCTAAAATGAAGCAGGCCATCGGCACGATGCTCGCCTGAGCCCGGGCGGGAGAACGCCCCGCCCCTTCCGCCGCAAATTGCCCCAAAACCGCGCTGCCCCGTGGACCGCCCACGATGCAAGGGTTTTCGCGCGCGCGGCCCCGCTTTTAACCATAAAATCCGATGTCCCGATTCCGGCGATTGACTCTGCCGCGCCGACGCTATTAACTCTTTATTAACGATTAGAGCAGCGACGGGGACGAACCTAAAGAAGCTGCCCTCAACTCAGGATTGCGCGAATACGTCCGGACAGGAAGAGCCCGGCATACCGCGTTGCAGGGGATTTGTATGGCGTCTTGGACTGGAGTTAAGGGAAGTATCGCGGCGTTCTGCGCACTTTTCATTTCAGCAAACACGGCAATTCCTGCACAGGCAGGTTCTTCTCCATGGATGCAGACCGGCTCGGCGACATCGCAGCCGATCGGCCACTACGAATTCTGCCAGAAGTACAAGAGCGAATGCAATGTGCGCTCCAAGGGAACGGTTGCTCCGCGCGTGACCGAACGCGGCTGGGCCACCATCCGGCAGGTGAATGCTGCGGTCAATCGCGAGATCACGCCGGTCACCGACCTGGAACTGCACGGCAGGGACGAAGTCTGGTCCTATCCGGACAACGCCGGCGACTGCGAGGACTTCGTGCTTGAGAAGCGCAAGCGCCTGATGAGCAAGGGCTTCCCGGCGAGCGATCTCCTGATCACCGTCGTTCGCAAGCCCGATGGCGAAGGCCATGCGGTGTTGACCGTCCGCACGGCGCAGGGCGACTTCATTCTCGACAATCTCGAAAACGGGGTAAGGCTCTGGACCAACACGCCTTACCGCTACCTGAAGCGCCAGGCCTCGAACCACAGCGGCCGTTGGGTCACCATCCAGAACGGCGCCGAAGTCGTCGTCGGCTCGGTCGGCAACTGATCCAAAGCAAAGTAAAGAGTTTCAAAAAGGGCCGGTCAGACCGGCCCTTTTTCGTATTTGCCGCTCACCCGTCACGCGTTGCCGATCAGGATGCCGGCCGCGAGCACCAGGCCACCGCCGAGCACCACCTGGAATGCCGCCCGCAGGAACGGTGTTTCCATATAGCGGTTCTGGATGAAGGCGATCGCCCAGAGTTCGAAGAAGACGATCACCGCCGCCGTGGCGGTCGCCGTCCAGAAATGCGGGATCAGATAGGGGAGCGCGTGGCCGAGGCCGCCGAGTGCGGTCATGATGCCGGAGGCAAGGCCGCGCTTGATCGGCGAACCGCGGCCTGAAAGCTTGCCGTCATCGTGGGCCGCCTCGGTGAAGCCCATGGAGATGCCGGCGCCGACAGAGGCCGAGAGACCGACGAGGAAGGTCTGCCAGGTATCCTGGGTCGCGAAGGCGGCGGCAAAGATCGGCGCCAGCGTCGAAACCGAACCATCCATCAGGCCGGCAAGGCCGGGCTGTACGTAAGTGAGGATGAACTGACGGCGCGACGTCTGGTCCTCTTCGGCGCGCACGTCTTGGGGCGTGTGCTCTTCGCCAAGCCGCCGGGCGAGCGATTCATGCGATTTTTCCGCGATCGCGAGATCGCCGAGCAGCTTGCGGGTGGCGGCATCCTGGGTTCTCGCCGCGGCCTCGACATAGAAACGGTGCGCCGCTTCCTCCATCGCTTCGGCTTCCTCGCGCGCCTTTTCGATCGGCATTTCGGCAATCAGCCAGTCGGGCTTGCGCTCGGGGAAGTCGCGCACGTGTTCGCGCCGGACAAGGGGAATGCGGCTGCCGAAGCGCTGGACGTGCAGATCGATCAACCACTGCCTGTGGTGGCTTTCTTCCTCCGCCATCTCCTCGAACACTTTTGCCGAGTGGGGATATTGCTGCCGGAGCGCATCGGCATAGGCGAGATAGATGCGTCCGTCGTCCTCTTCGGACGAGATCGCGAGCGCCAGGATTTCCTGCTCGCTTAAGGAAAGAAAGGGACGTTTGGAACGGGCGAAGAGGCGCGAAAACATTGGGAGAAAACCTTCTTTAGAATAATTCTAAAAATAGAAAACCGAGACGGCACCGTCAAGGCCAAAGCCATGCAATCATGCGACAATCTCTCGACAGAGTGTCGCGGCTCAGCCACGATGAAGGCTCTCGCGAATTCCCTTCATTCCCGGAGCGATCGCCTCGATGAGGACCATCTATTCGCTTTCCGAAAGCAAGGACACGTTACTGGATCGGCTTGGAGCCAGGCTTGCCGCGCGGCTGCAAGCGCAGACATCCGGCTACGAGCCCTATACCCCTTCCGATCAGGAAACCCTGGCGCGCACGCTGCGCCCGGGCGACGTTCTCCTGATCGAGGGCAACCAGAGGGTTTCGGCGGCGATCAAGTATCTGACGCAATCGACCTGGTCACACGCCGCGTTCTTTGCCGGCGACCAGATGCCGCTGACGCTCGACCAGGCAACGCTGCCGGTCATCGAGCGGCCGCAACTCATCGAGGTCAATATCGGCGAGGGTTGTGTTGCGGTGCCGCTGAAGAAATACGCGTCGTTCAACACGCGCATCTGCCGGCCGATCGCGCTGACGCCGGATGATCGCACGGCGCTCGTCGGCTTCATGATCTCGCGGCTCGGGATGAAATATGACCTGAAGAACATCCTCGACATGCTGCGCTATTTCATGCCGACCCCGCCGGTGCCGGTGCGCTGGCGGCGGCGCCTGCTTGCCTTTGGCTCCGGCGATCCGACGCGGGCGATCTGCTCGACGCTGATCGCAGCCGCCTTCGAGCAGATCCGCTATCCGATCCTGCCCGAGGTCACCCGCGCCCCCGGCCGGGCGGCTGCTACCTCGACCTATTCGCGCGAGGAGATCCTGCACATCCGGCACCATTCGCTCTATACGCCCAGGGATTTCGACCTCTCGCCCTTCTTCGCGATCGTCAAGCCGACGCTCGAATTCGGCTTCGACTACAAGCGGCTGCGCTGGAACGGCGACGGCGATCACCCGTTCAAAGGTTGAGGGCGAGCGCCTGTTCGCGGGCCATGAAATCGCGCTGACGATCGGTGATGTAATCGCGCACGATCGGCGCCGCATCGCGCGAGCGCGAGAGCTGCATGTGAAAGACGAGCTGGCTGCCGGTGCGGAACATCATCTCGGCGCTGATCAGATAGAACTCCCACATGCGCGCGAAGCGCTCGTCATAGAGCCCGATCACCTTGTCGCGGTTGGCCTCGAAGCGCGCACCCCAATGGGCGAGCGTCGTGGCGTAGTGCACCCGCAAGAATTCGAGATCCGTGACCCAGAGACTGTTGCGCTCGACCACCTCGAAGACCTCCGAGAGCGCCGGCGAATAGGCGCCCGGGAAGATGTATTTCCGAAGCCAGGAGCTCGCCATGCCGGGGGGGCTCATGTGACCGATCGAATGCAGCACCGTGAGGCCGTCATCCGGCATCAGCGCATTCAGCTTCTTGAAGAACTCGTCATAGTGATGCACGCCGACATGTTCGAACATGCCGACCGAAACGATGCGGTCGAAGGGCCCCTGGACATCGCGGTAATCCTTAAGCTCGAAACGCACCCGGTCCCCTAGACCTGCCTTCCGCGCCCGTTCGGTGGCAAGCGCCTGCTGTTCCTTGGAAAGCGTCACGCCGAGCACCTGCACATCCGCGAGCTCGGCAAGATACATCGCGAGATCGCCCCAGCCGCAGCCGATATCCAGCACCTTCATGCCGGGTTCCAGGCAGAGCTTGGAGGCGAGCAGCCTCAGCTTGTTGCGCTGCGCTTTTTCGAGCGTCTCGTTGGGCTCGCGGAAATAGGCGCAGGAGTAGAGCATGTTCTCGTCGAGGAACAGCTTGTAGAATTCGTTGCCGAGATCGTAGTGATGCGCGACGTTCTGCTGCGCCTTGCCCTTGGGATTGGCCTGCTGCCGCTTGCGGAACCGCATCTTCACCGCCCGCAGAAGTTTCTGGATCGGATAAGACCCGAGCGATAGCCGATTGATCGAGAAAAGCGTCAGGAAGTCCCTGAGCGTCGAGCCCTCCTCGAAGCGCATGGTGCCGTCCATATAGGCTTCGCCGGCGGCGAGTTCGGCGTTGAAGACGAGGCTGCGGTAGAGCTTCTTGTCCGTGAGCCGCATCGTCACCTCCGGTCCGGGCGTGCCGGAAAAGACGTGGCGCTTGCCGTCGGCGTCGATCACCGTCAGGCGGCCCTTGCGAATGAAGGACTTCATCATATGCGACAATGGGAACATGCAGACCCTCTTGAGACAACTGTCGTATCAGCGCCGGCATCCTAGCACCCGTTTTTCGAAATGCTCCCCTTAAATTTCTGGTTGCTCATCAAGCTCTTCCCGGAACGAAAACGGGGACGGCAGCCTTCGCCACCGTCCCCGTTCAACTGTTATTCGGCGTTAGCCTCAGTCCTTGGCGCGCTCGACGTAGGAACCGTCTTCCGTCGCGATGACGACGCGGGTGCCGGCCTGGATGTGCGGCGGAACCAGCGTGCGGACGCCGTTCGAGAGAACCGCCGGCTTGTAGGACGACGATGCCGTCTGGCCCTTGACGACCGGCTCGGTCTCGGTGATTTCGAGCGTCACGTGACGCGGCAGGTCGATGGCGATCGCCAGACCTTCGTGCACCGAAAGAATGCAGGCCATGCCTTCCTGCAGGTAGGCCTTGAGGTCGCCGATGTCGTCGGTGCTCATGACCAGCTGGTCATAGCTTTCCGGGTTCATGAAGTGGAAGCCTTCGGCGTCTTCATAAAGGAAGGTGTGCTCGCGGTCTTCGACGAAGGCGCGCTCGACCTGTTCGGTCGTGCGGTAGCGCTCGGAGACCTTCACGCCGTCGGAAATGCGGCGCATATCGACCTGGGTGACCGGCGTGCCCTTGCCCGGGTGGAAGTTCTGGGCGGTAAGCACGACATAGAGCTTGCCGTCGACGTCGAGAACGTTGCCCTTACGGACAGATGAAGCGATGACCTTGACCATTAGTCTTCCTTGTAACAGAGGTATGCGCGACACCGCGGGCCGGAAACACTGGCCCTGAAGGACGCGGAAAGAAGGATTTCGCGCCGCAACTACCCTAATTTCGTGCAAATAGCCAGCCTGAGCCGCTGTCTGCGCGAAGAAAGCCTGGACTGAACCGATCATGTCGCATGCCTCACCCTGGTGGACACCCGATGTCCATGCCGACCGGCGCCCGTTTCTTCTCGGCCGCAACCGGATCCAATCGGCGTTGCGCCGGTTCTTCGAGACACGCGATTTCATCGAGGTGGACACGGCAACGCTGCAGGTCTCGCCCGGCAACGAGGCGCATCTGCACGCCTTCGCGACAGAGGCTCTCCATCACGACGGATCGAGCCATCCACTCTATCTGCACACCTCGCCGGAGTTCGCCTGCAAGAAGCTGCTTTCCGCCGGCGAACGGCGCATCGCCTGTTTCGCCCATGTCTACCGCAACCGCGAGCGTGGACCGCTGCATCACCCTGAATTCACCATGCTCGAATGGTACCGCGCCGGCGAAAGCTACGAGGCGCTGATGCGCGACTGCGCCGAGATCCTCGCGCTTGCGGCAGAGACCACCGGCACCAAACAGTTCATCTTCCAGGGACAGGCCTGCGATCCCTTCGCGACGCCGGAGCGACTGAGCGTCGCGGAAGCCTTCGCGCGCTTTGCCGGCATCGACCTCCTGGCCTCGATCGCGGCGAACGGTGAAACCGATCGCAACCAACTGGCCGCGGCCATGACTGCAGCCGGACTTCGGGTCGCGTCCGATGACACCTGGGCCGATCTCTTCAGCCGCGTGCTCGTGGAAAAGATCGAGCCGCACCTCGGCTTTGGCCGCGCGACGATCCTCGACGAATATCCGACTGCCGAAGCGGCGCTGGCGCGACCGGCCGCGCGCGACCGGCGCGTCGCCGAGCGCTTCGAGCTCTATGCCTGCGGCGTCGAGCTCGCCAATGCCTTCGGCGAGTTGACGGATGCCGTCGAACAACGCCGGCGCTTCGAGATGGAAATGGCAGAAAAGGCGCGTGTCTACGGCGAGACCTACCCGCTCGACGAGGATTTCCTGGCAGCACTCGCGATCATGCCCGAAGCGAGCGGCATCGCGCTCGGCTTCGACCGGCTGGTGATGCTTGCAACCGGTGCGTCGCGTATCGACCAGGTGCTCTGGGCACCGGTGGCGGAGACGCAGCCGTGAACGTACATCGCCCGATCAAGACTGCGCGAGAGCTCGTTGAGGCAGGTCTCGTCGACCGCAGCAATGAGGCCGCGGTTGCCGCCGTCGCCGAGCGTTATGCGGTTGCGATCAGCCCTGTCATTGCCGGCCTCATCGATCCCACCGATCCCGCCGATCCGATCGTCCGGCAGTTCGTGCCCGATGCCGCCGAGCTGACGCTGCTTCCCGAAGAGCGCGAAGACCCGATCGGCGACAAGCCGCACAGTCCCGTTGCCGGCATCGTCCATCGCTATCCGGATCGGGTGCTCTTGAAGGCCGTGCATGTCTGCCCGGTCTATTGCCGCTTCTGCTTCCGCCGCGAGATGGTCGGGCCGCAGGGGCTCGGCACGCTGACACCCGCCGAACTCGATGCGGCGATCGCCTACATCGCCGAACACGAGGAAATCTGGGAGGTGATCCTCACCGGCGGCGATCCCCTGGTGCTGTCACCGCGGCGGCTCACCGAGCTCATGGAACGGCTGAAACCGATCCCGCATGTGAAGATCGTCCGCTTCCACACCCGCGTGCCGGTTGTCGAGCCGTCGCGCGTCGACGCCGAATTGATCGCTGCACTGAAGGCTAACGGCAAGGCGACCTATGTGGCTCTGCACGCCAACCACCCGCGCGAGCTGACTGAAGAGGCGCGCGCCGCCTCGGCACGACTGATCGATGCCGGCATCGTCATGGTCAGCCAGTCGGTGCTCTTGAGGGGCGTCAACGACGACGCGGATGTGCTGGCTAGCCTGATGCGCGCCTTCGTCGAGACACGGATCAAGCCCTATTATCTTCATCACCCGGATCTGGCCCCTGGCACCAGCCATTTCCGTCTGTCGATCGAGGAAGGCCAGGCGCTGGTCGCAGCCCTGCGCGGCCGGGTCTCCGGCCTTTGCCAGCCGACCTACATCCTCGACATTCCAGGTGGTCACGGCAAGGCGGTCATCAGCGCCGCGACGATCGCGACCGATGGCGGCGGCTGCTACACGGTCACCGATTTTCGCGGCGGCGAGCACAGCTACCCGCCGAAAGCCTGATACGCCGCGAGAAATCGCGTCTCGCCAACACATTGAAATTTCATCTAAATATTGCGGACCTGTATTTTTCTTGGCGATTTTCGAGAAAAATCGTAGAGCCGCGTCACAGGCTTTCGACGTCAATCGTCACATGGTCATAGGCAACACAACAACGATGGAGTTGAGACCATGACCGATACGAAAGCCGTCCGCTACGAACAGGAAATCCCGGATGTGCTCGGCGCGCTCGCCGATGTGCACAAGACCATGGACCTGCACGGGCTCGACCGGACGATCCACAATCTCGTGCAGCTGCGCGCCTCGCAGATCAACCGCTGCGGCTTCTGCGTGAAGATGCACACCAAGGAATCCCGCGCCGAGGGCGAGAGCAACGAACGGCTCGACCGAATCATCGTCTGGGACCAGGTGAATGATTTCACACCGCGCGAGAAGGCAGCGCTTGCCTGGACCGAAGCGCTGACCGAACTCGAACCGCGCACCGACTTCGCACCGCTCCGCGCCGAGCTGCGCCAGCACTTCAGCGAGAAGGAGATCAGCGTCATCACCTCGACGGTGGCGATGATCAACCTTTGGAACCGCATCCAGATTTCGAGGCACTGACATGAATGACAGGCAGCACATGCAGATCTTCGAGGAGGCGCGCCCGCGCCTTCTCGGCCTGGCCTACCGCATCCTCGGCTCGCGCGCCGATGCGGAAGACGCGGTGCAGGACACGTTCCTGAAATGGCAGGAGGTCGACCGCGCATCGATCGAAACGCCGGCGGCTTGGCTGACGACTGCCTGCACGCGCCGCTGCCTGGATCTGCTCAAGGCCGCGCACCGCAAACGCGTCGACTATGTTGGCGCGTGGCTGCCCGAGCCGATCCACACGACAAGCGACGACAATGCGGAGGAAAAGCTGGCGCTGACCTCTTCGTTGACGACGGCGTTTCTGCTGATGCTCGAACGGCTGACGCCGAAGGAGCGCGCCGCCTATCTGCTGCATGAGATTTTCGGTCAGCCCTATGACGAGGTGGCGGAAACCCTGGACATGCAGGAGACGGCCGCCCGCAAGCTGGTATCGCGCGCCAAGACGAATATCGGCCTGGAGAAAGCCCGGCACCAGACCCCGCGCGAGCGCCAGGATGAACTGCTATCCGCTTTCCACCAGGCAATCCACGGCGGCAACGTCGCCGGACTTACGACGCTTCTTTCGGCCGACGTGAAGCTGACGGCCGACGGCGGCGGCAAGGTGGCGACCGTGCTTGGCGTGCTCTCCGGCAAGGAGACCGTGCTCGCCTTCATCATCGACCGGCTTACCGAATACTGGGCGCATTACGTCTGGGAAATCGGCGACATCAATGGCGGCCGCGGCATCGTGCTTCGCGACGAGGCGAAAAACGAGATCGCCGCGACAGTCGCCTTCGGCTATGACCGTGACGGAAACGTCAACGACATCTTCATCATGCGCAACCCGGACAAGCTCACGCATTTTGGCGAGGCTGCGCTCCACTGACATAGCGGCACCACTGACGCGAACGCGATCTTCCGATACCGGATGAGCCGGTACGCGTTCGCTTGCGATGTCCTGCGTGAGGTACTGACATGCTTGAAAAAACTCCCGCTCCCCCACAGGAAACCGGCTGGCGCGCCCTGCTATCCGGCGAAAATGCGGTGCATTCGCTGGTGCTCAGCGGCGGCGTCGCGCTGCATGCGCTCAACATCTACGTGGTGACGACGATCATGCCATCGATCGTGCGCGAGATCGGCGGGCTTGAATATTACGCCTGGAGCACGACGGTCTTTGTCGCGGCCTCGATCCTCGGCGCCGCACTATCGGCGCGGCTGCTCGGTGCCGTCGGCGCCGGTGGCGCCTATGCGATCGGCGCGCTCGTCTTCGGCCTGGGGACGCTCTTCTGTGCCACGGCCCCTTCGATGGCGATGCTGCTTGCCGGCCGGGCGATCCAGGGTTTTGGTGGCGGCCTGCTCTATGCGCTCGCCTATGGCGTAATCCGGCAGGTCTTCCGGCCCGAACTCTGGACCCGCGCCATCGGCCTGATTTCGGCGACCTGGGGAACGGCGACCTTGATCGGACCCGCGATCGGCGGCATGTTTGCCGAGTTCTCCACCTGGCGCGTTGCCTTCTGGTCTCTCCTGCCGATGACGGCGCTGCTTGCCGCGCTCGCCTTCTCGACGCTGCCGCGCAAGGCCACCGGCGAAGAGGAGCGCACGCCGCTCCCGCTGCTGCAACTCCTGCTCCTCGTCGGCATCGTGCTTGCGCTTTCGGTCGCGAGCACGCGCACAATGGCCTTGGAGCAGATCGGCTGCGTCGGCGTTGCGATCCTCCTGTTCCTGAGCCTTCTGTTCGTCGAGCGTCGGGTGACGGGAAAGCTTCTGCCCTCCGGCAGCTTCACGCTGACCTCCCCGCTGGCCGCCCTTTATGCTACGATCACCCTGCTTATGGTCGGCCTGCAGCCGGAGATCTATGTGCCGTACCTGCTGCAGGAATTGCATGAGCTATCGCCGCTGGCGGCCGGCTATATCGCCGCGCTAATGTCGATCGGCTGGACGGCGGGATCGATGACAAGTGCCCATTGGCATGGAGAACGGGCGAAACAGACAATCTTTGCCGGTCCGGCCTTCGGTTTTATCGGCCTTGCCCTGATCGCCCTGTTCATGCCGATGGCAGGCGCAGAGTTCCTGGTTATCGCCGCGCCGCTCTGCGTCGGCATCATCGCGGTCGGCTTCGGCATGGGCTTTGCCTGGCCGCATATCGTTACCGCCGTCTATGAATTCGCGCCGGAGGGCGAAGCGGAGAAGGCATCGAGCTCGATTACCACTGTCCAGCTCTTTGCCGCTGCACTCGGCGCAGCGCTTGCCGGACTGACTGCCAACCTCGCCGGGATCGAAGCGTCGTCGGAGGGGGGTGTGGCGCTGGCAACGACCTGGCTCTTCGGTCTGTTCGCGCTGCTGCCCGCACTGGCAGTGCTGACGGCCAGGCGTGTACGGCGCGCGAGACGCACGGTGGCGTGAGCCCTATCGGACAATGCGGCCCGCCGAAACGACAGCGGGCCGCGACGAAAAGACTGCGGCGCCCCAACTCATTCGACGGAGCGCGGTCAGGAGGAAACGATGGAAGCCGAGAGCGTCGGCCTTCATGGCGTGCGCGAAACGCTGCTGATCACGCTCCGGGCGAAGGCTGCGGAGAGCGCACTACCCGATTCCCTTCTGCACGATCGCTTTGCCGTCGAGCTGTTGCGGCGCCTCGACGGCAAAGCGAAAGCGCCTGATGTCGGTCACGACATGACGATCGGCATCGCGATGCGCGCTTATCTGCTCGACCGATGGACTCGAGCTTTCATCGCGAGCCATCCGGATGCGATCGTGCTCAACCTCGGCTGCGGCCTCGACACGCGGATCCTGCGGCTCGATCCGCCTTCCTCGGTCGCCTGGTTCGACGTCGACTTTCCGGACGTCATCGCCTTGCGACAGCGCCTCTTCCCCGATCGCAGCGGCTACACCGCGATCGCCTCCTCCATTACCGAGCGGGACTGGATCGACCGCATCCCCGATGACCGGCCGGCGATCGTCGTCGCCGAAGGGGTGCTGCCCTATCTTCGCGATCAGGAAGTACGTGACCTCCTGCGGCGCCTTGTAACCTGCCTTGCCGGCGGCGAAATCGTTTTCGACGCCTACAGCCATCTCGGCATCGAACTGCTGCGCTTCAACCCGTCCTTGCGCGCAACAGGCGCTGAGCTTCGTTGGGGGATCGAGGACGCACGGTCGCTGGAACGGAGCGTGCCCGGGCTGACACTACTCGAGGACATTTACAACTACGATGCCGCACAGATCGCGCGCATGTCACCGATGGCGCGGATCGCGATCCAGTTCTTCAGCGCGGTCCCCATGCTGCGCCGTATGGGGCGCCTGTTGCGCTACCGGTTCAAGCAGACATGAAAAAGGGCCGCGCCTCGCGGCGCAGCCCCTTGATAGCAAGCAGTCGATGTCTGCCGATCAGGCCTTGATCGGCGCGATCGAGATTTCGACGCGGCGGTTCTGCGCGCGGCCGGATTCCGTCGCGTTGGAAGCGATCGGACGCTCCTTGCCGTAGCCCATGGCCGACATGCGGCGCTGGTCGACGCCCTGGCCTGCCAGGTAGTTGGCGACGGAGGCGGCACGGCGCTCGGAGAGACCCTGGTTGTAGGAGGCGCTGCCGGTCGCATCGGTGTGGCCGTCGACGTCGATCATCGTCTTGTTGAACTTGCGCAGCACGATCGCCACCGAGTTCAGCGTGTCGTAGAAGGCCGGGATCACCTGGTCGCGGTCAGTCGCAAAAGTGATGTTCGACGGCATGTTGAGGATGATGCGGTCGCCGGCGCGGGTGACCGAAACGCCGGTGCCCTGAAGCTGGGCGCGCAGTTCCGCTTCCTGGCTGTCCATGTAGTTGCCGATCAGGCCGCCGCCGAGACCGCCGATCGCGGCACCGACGAGCGCCGAGTCGCGCCGTCCCGCAGCACTGCCGCCAACGAGCAGACCGGTCGCCGCACCGAGGCCCGCGCCGATCAGCGCGCCGCCGGCGGTGTTCGACATCTTCTGTTCACCCGTATAGGGATCGGTGGTCGTGCATCCCGAAAGATAGATGGCCGCAACAGCCAGAATGGCGCATTTCTTGATCATGGAATCAGTTGTCCCCATTGGTGCTCAAAGGTGCTTCATACTAGCGATTGCGGCAGGAAGATGAAGAGGCGTCCCAATCACGCCATGGTTTACCGGCAAATGCCGGTTTGCTCGGACCGGGTGTGCCGGTCGGGCCACACTATAACCGATCCTTCACATGCCCTTGATAGGACGGACATCTAGCGACCAGGATAAATGTGTGCGGCTTTCCGCCGCCGCTCATTGATAAAGACGAGGCAAGATTTGATGGCAATCGAGTTCGGCGACACGCAACGCAGTCTCAGCGACACGCTCAACGGCATGATTGCCTCGATCCGCGGCGAGACGATTACCCTGCGCGAACTGATGACCGAGATCGGCGAACAGGGATTTCTGCTACTTTGCGCGCTTCTGACGCTGCCGTTTCTGCTGCCGGTGTCGATACCGGGCGTCAGCACGGTTTTCGGCGCCGCAATCATCCTGATCTCCGTATCGATCACGCTCAACCGCCTGCCCTGGGTGCCGCAGCGCATTCTCGACCGCAAGATCGAGACCGAAAAGCTGGTGCCGACCTTGCAAAAGGGGGCGAGCATCGTCTCCAAGCTCGATCGCTACGTCCGCCCGCGCCTGGGTTTCCTGACGCAGGGCGCGGTGATGAACCGCTTCAACGGGCTGATGATCATGGCCGGCGGCGTGCTGTTGATGTTCCCGCTCGGGCTCATCCCTCTGTCGAACACACTGCCGGGAATCGCGATCCTCTTGCTCTCGCTCGGCATCATCCAGCGCGACGGGCTGATGGTCGCCGGCGGCTACCTCTTCCTGATCGCAACGACTGTCTATTTCACCGTACTTGCCTACATGGCCTTTGCCGCCGGCCAGGGACTGTCGTCGTTCTTCGTCTCCTGACGAAACTCGTTCCGTGACATTGGGTGAGCCCGGCTGACTGCCGGGCCATTCGTTTTTCAAGCAGCCAGACCGCCGAAGGCCCGGTAGCTGGCGAAGTCGGTGCGGATGCCGAGCGTCTTCATCATTGCCTCGCGATCGAGGCCGAGCTGGCGGTCGAACTCGCCGAGTGCAGCGGCGACCTTGGGCGCGACGTCGGCATTGGCGAACTCGATCATGGTGATGAAATCGAATTGGCCCGGGCCGGCATGCTGTTCCAGGAACAGGTCCTTCACATAGCCATCCTGCTTGCGGATGACGGCCAGCGTCTTGTCCACCAGTTCGACGAACTGCTGCCGCGCCTCGACCGGCACGGTGTACTTGTTGATGCGGTAAAGCGGCGCGACAACGGACGTATTCGATAGGCTGCTCATTGCTCTTTTCCTCTGATCTCTTTTGAACAGGAGCAGTCGTACGACCTCAAGTAAAGTTGAGGTCAATAGAGGGCACTGCTGTTTTTCAACAACGAGTGCTCAGCCGGAGAGGCCCGTCAGCACATTGGCAACGTTGAGCCCTATTTCCGGCACGCCGTAGCCGCCCTCCATGCAGACGACGACCGGCAAGCCTGAGCGTTTCAGGGCCTCGCCCATGCGGATGTAGTCTTCAGACGTCAGCCGGAAGAACGAGATCGGGTCGCGCTCGAAGGTGTCGACGCCGAGCGAAACGACCAGCGCCTCGGCACCGAAGGCGGCGATGCGTGACAGCGCGTCGGCCATGGCATCCGACCAGACGTCGAAGCCGGTACGACGCGGCAAGGGATAGTTCTTCGTCGTGCCAAGCCCCTCGCCGGCACCCTCCTCATCGGCAAAGCCGAGAAAATAGGGGAAGGCATCGACGGGATCGCCGTGGAGCGAGGCGAAATAGACGTCGCCACGCTCGTAGAAGATATCCTGGGTGCCATTGCCGTGGTGGAAATCGACGTCGAGCACGGCAACCTTGCGAGCGCCGCGATCCCTTAGGCGCTGGGCGGCACAGGCGGCATTGTTGATGAAGGAATAGCCGCCATAGAGATCGATCGCCGCATGGTGACCGGGCGGACGGCAGAGCGCGAAGGCGGCGCGGTTGCCCGCATGGATGTGGTCGGCCGCCGAGAGGGCGCAGTCCATCGCGGCACGCGCGGCGGCATAGGTGCCCTCGGTGATCGCCGTTTCCGCCGCAAAGGAGTAAAAGCCGAGCGCGCCATCGATATCCTTCGGCGGATGCTGGCGCATGCGCCGGGCCGGGAAGCAGGTCGCGATAGCCTCGCCGCGATAGCCGTCAGCGACCCAGCGCGACCAGGCGGTCTCAAGGAACTCGAGATAATCGGGCGCGTGCAGCTTGAGGGCGACCTCGAGATCATGGCGCTCAGGGGCTGCGACATCGTCAAAGCCCGCCTCCTTCACCGCCGCGAGAATCCATTCGGCACGGAACGGCGCCTCGAAGGGCGGCACGAGTTCGCCGCCGAAGAGTTCGGTTCTGGCGTCGCGGAGCTTGTGGTCTTCGGTGTAGAAGATGCGCATGAAGAGGGTCCTGATCGGGTGCAACGGGCGGGGCGCGGGCAACCTAACCCAAGATTCAGGCTGTTGGCTATCTCAGTGCGCGCCCCTCATCCGGCCTGCCGGCCACCTTCTCCCCGCAAGCGGGGCGAAGGACACGTGCCGCAAGCTCGCATTCCCCCTCTCCCCGCTTGCAGCGAGAGGGGCGGGGTGAGGGGCAATCACGCCGGTCGGAGATATCGAACCAAAAGACAGTCCATCATCTACGCCGCGATCCGCTTGTAGAAGAACGTGGTGGCGCAGAGCCCGCCTTCCGGCCACATCGCATAATCGGGAATGACGCCAACGCGCTCCCAGCCCAGGCGCGGATAGATCGCCTCCGCCTCGCTGCCGGTCGCGGTGTCGAGCACCAGCAGCGTCTTGCCGCGCGCCGCCGCTTCGCGTTCGACAGCCTCCATCAACCGCCGCGCCAGGCCCTTGCCTCGGGCCGCGCGATGGACGAGCAACTTCTTGAGATCGCCGCGGTGCGGCTGGTTCGGCATCTGTGCAACGCCGACCTGCACGGTGCCGAGGATGCGGCCCGCTTCCTCCGCCACCATCAGCAGCGTGTCGCCGCCGGCAACCGCTTCGGCGACGCCCTGCCAATAGGCAACCGCGCATTCCGGCGGATAGGGCTGCATGAAACCGACCGAGGCGCCACCCTCGACGCAATCGGACAGTACCTCGGCAAGCGCCGGCATGGCGGCGCGGGCCTGGGTTTCATCGAGCAGACGGATCTGGATATCGGACATGATCAAACCTTGGTGCGGCAGAGGACGACGGCATAGTGAGCCGGCTCATCGTGGGGATTGTGAAAGATGTGGCCAGCCCCCAGCCCCATGAACAGGCAGTCGCCTGCTTCCAGCAAATGGGAGCCGGATTCGGTGGTGAGTTCGAGCCGGCCGGAGAACAGCCAAAGATGCTGGGTGATGCCGCGATCGGACGGCTGCCGCTCGAAGACGACGCGCGCACCCGGCGGAAACTCGACCTCGACGATATCGACCGGCGAACCGAGGCCATCCGGCGAGACGGAGCGGCGCAGATAGCCGGATTCCGGATCGCGCCAGAGGCGCTGGTCTGCACGCTTTGCAAGCGGAGATGCCTCCTTGGCCTCGAAGGCGAAGAGCGCAGACAGCGTGGTGCTGAGCGCGCTGCAAAGCTTGGCGAGAAGCTGGGCCGTCGGGCTCGCCTCACCACGCTCGATGCGCGAGATCATCGCCCGGCTGACGCCGGAGCTGGTGGCGAGTTCGTCGAGCGTCAGATTCTGCTCAGTACGCAGGGTGCGAATGCGCTCGCCGATGGCATGTTCGAGGGGGTCGGCGATGTTTTCCATTATTTGAGATTGCATTTCTCATATAGTGGAGTCAAGACTGGGAAAGACTGAAAATACGGGCATGCGATGCCGCTTTGGCGACAGCGCATCGACGGCCTTTCGGCTATCATGGCAGCTTCGTGAGCAGAAACGAGAAAAGCTTACACTTCAATACTTTAGTTAGTCCTCATCCATCACGCCAGCGCGCCCGAAGGCGCGGCCTTCCATCGACAGGTTGGACATGACAACGCAGCCCTCTTCGCTGACCTCGATCGCCAGTATCGTTGCCTCGATGACTTCGGTCGCGATCGGCAACGGCATGATGCTCGCCTATGTGCCGTTTGCGTTGACGCGCTCGGACGCACCGGACTGGGTGCCGGGCGCTGCCGTGACGATGATTGCCTTTGGCGGGCTCATCGGCTGCGTCATCGCGGGGCCGATGATCCGCCGCGTCGGCCATGCGCGCGCCTTCTCCTGCTCGATGGCGCTTGTCATCCTCTCGGCACTGACGATCGCGCTCGGCATGCACCCGCTTCTCTGGGTACTCGCCCGCGGCCTTTATGGCGCATCCGGCAACACCAACTTCATTATCGCCCAGAGCTGGCTCAACCATGCGAGCGAGAACCACTGGCGCGGCAAGGCGATGGCGCTGTTCTACATGGCCTATGTCATCGGGCTCGGCACCGGCGCCTGGCTGTTCGGGCAGATCCCGGCCGATGGCAACCTGCCGCCACTCGTGACCATCTTTTTCACCGCCCTTGCGCTCTTGCCGATCGGGCTCACACGGCTGCCGACGCCGCCGGCTCCGGCCAAGGTCAGCATCGATATCCCGATGGTCTGGCGCAATTCCCCCGTCGCCTTCATCGGCGTGCTCGCCGCCGGCGGCCTCTCCATGGTGGTGCAGGGCTTCACGCCGATCTATGCGGCCGCCAACAATGTCAGCCAGGGCGACGTCGCCAACCTGATGTTCGTGATGCAGTTTGGGCTCATCGCCATCCAGTATCCGATGGGCACGCTGTCTGACCGGATCGACCGGCGCCTGGTGCTGATCGGCACCTGCCTCTTGATCCTCGCCGCCGGTTTCTTCGCGCTCTCGGCCTCCTTCAGCAATCTGATCCTCTTGATGCTGGTCTTCGCGCTTTTTGCCGGCGCGGTCGAGACCGTCTATTCGATCGCCAATGCGCACGCCAACGACCGCACGGACCCCGCCGATTTTGTGCCGCTCGCCAGTACGATGCTGGTCGCCTGGTCGATCGCCGCGACCGTCGTGCCGATGCTGGTGACACTGCTGACACCGGTGTTCGGGCAGCGCACTTTCATCTATGCGGCGATGGCGGTCGCAGCACTTTATGCGCTCTTCGTGCTCATGCGGCTGAGGAAACGCGACGAGGTGCCAGCAGCCGAGCGCGAAAGCTTCGAGATCAGGAGCGCACAGGTGCCGAATGCCGGCGCGCTCGTCGATGCGGAAGCGAGCGCCGAATAGCCGGATTTATAGTGAACGAAGCCTTCATTTCCCGCTTTGCGGCGGTTGAAGGCACTGCTATATGCGGCCCATGAGCACAACATCTTCGAAGACGCCCCTTTCGCATATCCGCAACTTCTCGATCGTGGCCCACATCGACCACGGCAAGTCGACGCTTGCCGACCGGCTGATCCAGTCCACCGGCGGTCTCGCCGAGCGGGAAATGTCCGAGCAGGTGCTCGACAGCATGGATATCGAGCGCGAGCGCGGCATCACCATCAAGGCCCAGACGGTGCGTCTGCACTACAAGGCCAATGATGGCGAAACCTATGTGCTCAACCTCATCGACACGCCCGGCCACGTCGACTTCGCCTATGAAGTCTCGCGCTCGCTGTCTGCCTGCGAAGGCTCGCTGCTCGTCGTTGACGCTTCGCAGGGCGTCGAAGCCCAGACGCTCGCCAACGTCTACCAGGCGATCGACAACAACCACGAGCTCGTCACCGTGCTCAACAAAATCGACCTGCCGGCGGCCGAACCGGACCGCATCAAGGAACAGATCGAGGAAGTGATCGGCATCGACGCCTCGGACGCGGTGCTGATTTCGGCCAAGACCGGCCTCGGCATTCCCGACGTGCTCGAAGCGATCGTCACCAAGCTGCCGGCGCCGAAGAGCGACGGCGGCGATGCGGCCCCCTTGAAGGCGCTGCTCGTCGACAGCTGGTACGACACCTATCTCGGCGTCATGGTTCTCGTGCGCATCATCGACGGCACGCTCAAGAAGGGCATGACCATCCGCATGATGGGCACCGACGCCAAGTACACGATCGAACGCGTCGGCGTGCTGACGCCGAAGATGGTCGCGATGGATGCGCTTGGCCCGGGCGAGATCGGCTTCATCACCGCTTCGATCAAGGAAGTAGCCGACACCCGCGTCGGCGACACCATCACCGAGGACAAGCGCCCGACCGCCAAGGCGCTGCCGGGCTTCAAGCCGGCGCAGCCGGTGGTGTTCTGCGGCCTCTTCCCCGTCGATGCCGCCGACTTCGAAGACCTGCGCTCGGCGATGGGCAAGCTGCGCCTCAACGACGCGTCGTTCTCGTTCGAAATGGAATCCTCAGCAGCGCTCGGCTTCGGCTTCCGCTGCGGCTTCCTCGGCCTCTTGCACCTGGAAATCATCCAGGAGCGTCTGGAGCGCGAGTTCGACCTCGACCTGATCGCCACAGCCCCCTCGGTCGTCTACAAGCTGTTCATGACCGACGGCTCGGAGCGCGAACTGCACAACCCTGCCGACATGCCCGATGTTGTCAAGATCGCCGAAATCCACGAGCCGTGGATCCGCGCGACGATCCTGACGCCCGACGACTATCTCGGCGGCATCCTCAAGCTCTGCCAGGACCGGCGCGGCATCCAGATCGAGCTGACCTATGTCGGCACCCGTGCGATGTTGACCTACGACCTACCGCTCAACGAAGTCGTGTTCGACTTCTACGACCGCCTGAAGTCGATCTCCAAGGGTTATGCCTCGTTCGACTACCAGATCACCGATCACAAGGAAGGCAACCTTGTGAAGATGTCGATCCTCGTCAACGGCGAGCCGGTCGACGCGCTGTCGATGATGGTGCACCGGATGGCAGCGGAAAAGCGCGGTCGCGAAATGTGCGAGAAGCTCAAGGAGCTGATCCCGAAGCACATGTTCAAGATCCCGATCCAGGCGGCAATCGGCGGCAACGTCATCGCTCGCGAAACCATCTCGGCGCTGCGCAAGGACGTGACGGCCAAGTGCTACGGCGGCGACGCCACCCGCAAGCGCAAGCTGCTGGAAAAGCAGAAGGCCGGCAAGAAGCGCATGCGCCAGTTCGGCAAGGTGGAGATCCCGCAGGAAGCGTTCATCGCCGCACTCAAGATGGGCGACGAGTAAGCGGCAGAACCGCATGCTTCTACGTTTGAAAAGGGCGGCCTCGGGTCGCCCTTTTTGGTTTGCCACTAAGACGCGCGTCAGTCCGCGTCGAGCAAATACCGCTTCGAAATCCGATCCACCAGCCGCCCGTCACTCAGCGGCACCGCCTTATCAATCTTGTAGTCTGTGAAGCCCATCCTGCCGTAATAGGTGAGGCCGCCCACGTTGTCGGCGCGGATGGTGGCGTTGAGCGCCTTGAAGCCGATGGAACGGGCGTGGTCGCGGGTGGCCTCGAAAAGCGCCGTGCCGGCGCCTTTGACCTTGTTGCCGGGGCGGGAGAAGGTGCCGATATCGGCCCAATCCTTGGGTATTCCGTCCGAGCGCTCCAGCCCCTGGAAAGCGCAAGGCTCGCCATTCTCATCCTCCGCAACGAAGCAACTGACGAAGCCAGGACCGGCGAGATAGTGTTCTGCAAAGCTTTCGGGCGTGAACGGCGTCTGATGGGCCGTAGTGCCGCCGATCCGGATGATCTCGTTGAGGAAGGCGCAGAGTGCTGGTGCATCGTCGGGCCGCGCCGGGCGCACGTGGATCGTTTTCGTCGCATCGACCATAAGAAAAACACTCCTTGAAAAGGTCTAAAGAATTCAGTTCGCTGCACGCGGCAGCAGGCGTGCCGGGTTTCCGGCGACCACGGCGCCGGCGGGCACATCCTTCGTCACCACCGCGCCGGCGCCGACAATCGCACCATCGCCGATGGTCACACCGCCCAGGATGATGGCGCCGCCGCCGATCCAGACATCCGCGCCGATCGTCACCGGGCGGGCGACTTCGAGGCCCTGGCCACGCAGATCCGCGTCCTTGTGGTGCTCGGCACAATAGATCTGCACGCTCGGTCCCAGCATCGTGCCCTCGCCGATCTTCACCCGACCGCTGTCGAGGATCGTGCAGCCGGCGTTGAGATAGACGCGGGCGCCGAGACTTGTGTTGATGCCGTAGGAGCAATGGAACGGTGCTTCGATGAAGACGTCATCGGCAACCGCACCGAACAGTGCACGCAAAGCCGGCGCCATGCTTCCGCGCGCGGCCGGTGACATGGTGTTGTGCTGGTGGACCGCTTCGCGTGCCGTCAGCCGAAGCGCATCGAGCTCGGCATCGAGGCACGAGTACCATTCACCTGCGGCCATCTTGTCGCGTTCGCTGGCGGTCATGCTCTTGCCTTTGCTTCCGCCGCTTCGCGCCGGGCCAGGCTTTCGGCCGGCCACATCGTCTTCATGTCGTAATAGATCTCGAAGGCTGGAGCGCCGCCTTCGAGCGACAGCCACTCCACCTTGGAGCGAGTGAAAATGTGCGCATCCGGCGAGAAGTCCGAGGGACGGTCGAGGCTCGCGATGCGGAGGAAGGAGAGCCAGCCGCGCCGGCCATAGTCGCTCCAGAGCGCCGTCTGGCATTCGGCGCAGCGATAAACGTCGTGCGGGCGGCCACTGTCGGTGGGGAGCGTCACCATGACGGGCTCGCCCTCGGTGAGCTCGATATTTTCGCGCTCGATAACGCCGTTGACAACGAAAGCGCTGCCGACCTGGCGCTGGCAATCGCTGCAATGGCAGCAATTGACGAACATCGGCGCGGCCTTCAGCCGGTATCGGATCCTGCCGCAGAAGCAACCGCCGTTTAGTGTCTCGCTCATCTGTCCATCTCCTCCAATACCGGATCCGCGATCGCGGCGGCGCCCACACGCCGACCGATCGTCGCCACCCAGGCGCGCGCCAGCGTCAGGCCGGCAGCATCGGCTTCCCGGCCATGGCGGGCGGCGTGCTCACGATAGCGGGCAAGCCAGGTGGGATCGAGCCGGTTGATCGTATCCGGGAACGCACGGTTCCAGTCCTCGACGAGATGGGTGTCCGCCTCGAAATGAAATTGGGTGCCATAGGCGGCGCGGCCGATGCGGAAGGCCTGATGGGTGGTGACGGCGTTTTCGGCGAGATGCACGGCGCCCTCGGGCAGGGTGAAGGTATCGCCGTGCCATTGGAAGATCGGGAAGCTCTCACCGACGCTGGACAGCACCGGGTCCTCAGCGCCTTCGCCGCGCACCTGGATCTGGCACCAGCCGAACTCTTTGGCGGCGCCCAGCAGATTTTCCCCGCCATAGGCGCGCGCAAGAAGCTGGCTTCCGAGGCAGATGCCAAGCACGGAGCGTCCGCTGTCCCCGAAGGCGCGCATCAGTGCGGCGAGTTCAGGCAAATAGGGATAGGTGGCATCGTCAAGCGCGCTCTGCTCGCCGCCAAGGACGACGAGCGCATCATAACCTTCGGGCGTTGCAGGAACGGTTTCGCCCAGATAGGCGCGGTGGATCTCGATCTGCGCCTTGACCTCGCGAAGCGCCGTGCCCACCTGGCCGAGCTCGGTCTTCGCCATGTTTTCAACCACCAATACCCGCATCGTCACCTTCCCTTCGCCGTCGCGAACCGAGATTGAACACGAGCGTGGCCGCTGTTCAAGAGGCGCGATGATCCGCCCTGCGCTTTGCGCTTCCGCCACGGGCCTTGACTTCCCGGTCAAACTTTCCGACCTTTGGGGCATCATGATGTCGACGATTTCTTCCTATCACTGCTTCCGGGTGTGCCCGATCGCAGGAACCTGACCCCAGCCCGGATGCTTGCGCTCTCCGGGTAAGGGGAGCCTTTCGCGTCGGCAGAAGAAATTTTAGACGCGGCTGAACGAGCGCCGAAATCCCAGAAAATTGATTCCGAGTGCGCCCGTGGGCGCCAAGGCCGAACACGGCAGGTCACATCATGGCGGCATCCCGCAAGAAACTTCCCCCCATCATCGTCAATGCCGAGGATCACAAGCGGCTGACGGCGCTGGCGTCCTCCGCGCTCGACCGCGTGCCCGACGTGGCCGAAGCGCTGCTCTGCGAGCTCGACCGCGCCCGCATCGGCGCACCGGAGGCGCTGCCTGCCGACAGCGTGCAGATGGGCTCCACCGTTGCCTTCGAGGCGGATAACGGCTTTGCCAAGCGGGTGACGCTCGTCTATCCCGGCGAGGCCGACATCGAGGCCGGACGCATCTCGGTGCTGACACCTGTTGGAGCGGCCTTGATCGGCCTTTCCGTCGGTCAGTCGATCGACTGGCAGGATCGGTCGGGCAAGGTCCACCGCATGACCATTCGCAGCGTGACGCCCCAAGCAATTCCAGGAAAAGTGTGAAACGGTTTCCATCCGGAATTGCGTATTCCCTGAAGGCAGGCCGGCGGCATGGGCACTACGTGTCGCCAAACGAAAAGGGGGAGGCCGGTCTTCACCGCCTCCCCGTTTCCCTGGTCATCGTTCGATCAATCAGAACTGCTTGCCGAGCTTTGCGTCGACCGACTGGCTGTTGGCGCCACGGATGGCGAAGAAGAACAGGATCGCCGCCCAGAGGATGGATTTCTCCGCGCCGAAGAGACCCTCGCCCTGCACGATGCCGTGGAAGTAGACGGTGACGAGCAGAACGATCATGCCGGCGAAAGCAGCCGGGCGCGTCAGCAGGCCGATCGCGATCAGGATGCCGCCGAAGAATTCGGTGGCGGAAAGAAGCGGCGACCAGAAGACACCCGGATAGAAGCCGAGGCCTTCAACCATGCCGATCGCGCCGAAGGGATCGGTGATCTTGCCGAAGCCGTGGACCGCGAGCAGGGCACCCGCCAGAACACGCAGCAGCGTCTCGGCTGATGTATCCAGCGGCAGATAAATTTTTTCCAGAGCCGGCAGGATGGTACGCGGGCGGGAACTGGAAGCGGTGACGTCGGTCATGAATGGCCTCTCCGGCGGTTGGGGTGCGACAATTTGTGCAATGCCGCATTGTCTCGCCGCGACGGCAGCGCAAAGCAAGCTATCCCCCGATAAAAACATGACTAGATTTGTTGACAATTATGTGAGCAGGACGTGAGCATCTGAGGCGGAGCGACGCAGTTGTTTCCACCTGGCGCCGCCGGTATGGTCGCCGCCCCGACACACGTCCGAGACCAGGCCGATGGATCCGAAACCGCGTATCACCATCCTCTATTGCACCCAATGCAACTGGCTGCTGCGCGCCGGCTGGATGGCACAGGAACTGCTGCAGACCTTCGGGCAATCGCTCGGCGAAGTGGCGCTCATTCCCGGCACCGGCGGCAATTTCGAGATCCGCGTCGATGACGCGCTCGTCTGGGAACGCAAGCGCGACGGCGGCTTCCCCGGTCCCAAGGAACTGAAACAGCGCATCCGCGACATCATCGAGCCGGAGCGCGATCTCGGCCATACGGACAGGAGCTGATCCTGGATTTCGGAATTCTTGCCGGCGTCTTTTCCGCTGCGTTCCTGTCGGCGACGCTGCTCTTTGGCATGTCGGAGGCTGCAGTCGTTGCCGCCGCCTTGCATGGAGAAACAAGCCGCCCTGCCCTGTTCGTTGCGGCAACGCTCGGCAACGTGCTCGGCGCCGTCGTCAACTTCGCGCTGGGGCGCTTCCTGATCCGCTTCGAAGGTCGACGCTGGTTTCCGGTTTCTCCGGCAAGCCGACAGAAGGCGGAGGCGCTCTTTGCCCGCTACGGCCAGCCGGTGCTGCTGCTTTCCTGGCTGCCCGTCATCGGCGACCCGCTGACGCTGGTCGCCGGCCTGTTGCGCATGAAGCTGCCGCTATTCCTGCTGTTCGTCGCCATCGGCAAGGCGGCACGTTATGCCGTCGTCCTGTACCTGACGCCCTGACGCCAAGCAAAGCGATCAGACGTTGCGATCACGGCTCAGCTGTGAGCGAAGATATCCGTCTCGTCCCAGCCCAGCAGATCAAGCTTGGAGCGCGTAGGCAGGAAGGCAAAGCAGGCGTCGGCATGCTCCATGCGGCCGTCGCGAAGCAGGCGGGCCGTCAGCTTGTCGCGCAGCGCATGCAGGTGCAGTACATCGGAAGCCGCATATTCGAGCTGCGCCGGCGAGAGGATGTCCGCCGCCCAATCGGACGACTGCTGCTGCTTGGAAATGTCGACGTCGAGCATTTCCTTGAGATTGTCCTTGAGGCCGTGGCGGTCGGTATAGGTCCGGGTCAGCCGCGAGGCGATCTTGGTGCAGAAAACCGGCGTCGTCGTCACTCCGAACGTGTGGAAGAGCACGGCGATATCGAAGCGGCCGAAGTGGAAAATCTTCTGGCGGGCCGGATCGGCGAGCATGGCGACGAGGTTCGGCGCTTGCCTCTGGCCGGCGGCGATGCGGATGACGTCGGCGGTGCCGTCGCCCGGCGAAAGCTGTACGACACAGAGACGGTCACGGCGGGGGATGAGACCAAGCGTTTCAGTGTCGATGGCGATCGCACCGGTATAGCGCGCAGCATCGGCTGCGGAAATGTCGCCTTCATGGACCCGTATTGCATTCGCCATCGAAAATCCCCAGATCAAACGAAGTGGTGTGGCCTATAGCGCAAGTTTGGCGCCGGCGATACCGTTACCGTATCCCGCCAGACGGTCGCCCGTTCGAAAGTCCTGACAATGACGTCTTTTCGCTCCGCTCTCGCCCTTTCGGCCCTCGCGCTGACTTTGGGGCTCTCCATCGTCCCGGCAACGGCACAGACCTACCGGGACCTGCCCGGCGTGCGCCAGATGGATCCGCTGAATGGCGGCGGAGACCATACCGTCTGCGAACAGACCTTCGTCGACCGCAACTATCCGTTCGAATCGACGGCCCGCGGCGGCCCCGTCTACGACACGATCTACAATTGCCGCCGCGGTGATGGACCGGTCTTCCAGGGCAGCGACCTGCCGCCGTCGCTCTATCGCCAGAAACGCGGCCTCGGCTATTGAAGCAGGCGTGCCTCGGCGCCCGTCGCGTTGCTCGCAAGCTTGCCTCCTCGACGACCACGCCGCTTAGCCTGACGGTACGGAAGCGGGACTGCCTCCGCCTACAGCACTTTGAATTGCTGCATGTTTTCATCCTTGAATCGGTTACGATCAAAGGAAACATGCAGTGGGAGGAACCATGCCCGATATTATGGCCAACAATCGGCCGCTTGCCATCAGCGCGCCCGCTCCACGCACGCTTGACCTGATCTTCACGCCGCAGGCGCTGAAGGACCTGCACCAGCGTTACCGGATCGTCGAAGCCGACCCGGACGATATCGCCGGGCTCGACGACGATATCCTGTCCGAAGCGCGCTACATCATCGGCCAGCCGCCGCTCGATCATGCAACGCTCCAGCGCATGGGACAACTCCGGGCGATCCTCAATGTCGAGAGCAACCTGATCAACAACATGCCCTACGAGGTGCTGTTTGCGCGCGGCATCCATGTGGTGACCACCGGTCAGGTCTTTGCCGAACCGGTCGCCGAACTCGGCCTTGCCATGGCGCTCAACATCGCCCGCGGCATCGTCGACGCCGACCTTGCCTTCCGCGAAGGCCGTGAACTGTGGGGCGGCGACGGCAACCGATCGGCGCGGCTTCTCGCCGGCGCCGACATCGGCATCATCGGCTTCGGCGATCTCGGCAAGGCGCTGAACCGCGTGCTCTCCGGTTTCCGCGCCAGGATCCGCGTCTTCGATCCCTGGATGCCTGCCTCGATCCTGAGGGACAACGGCGTCGAGCCGGCATCGCTCGATACGGTCCTCGGCGACAGCGACTTCGTCTTCGTCGTCGCATCGGTCACCAGCGAGAACGAAGGCTTCCTCGGCGAAAAGGCCTTTGCCCGCATGCGCCCTGGCGCTGCCTTCATCCTCTTGAGCCGCGCCGGCGTCGTTGATTTCGATGCGCTGATGGCGGCGGTCGCACGCGGCCATATCGTGGCGGCCAGCGACGTCTTTCCGGAAGAGCCGCTACCGCTCGATCATCCGGTTCGCCGCCTGCCAGGTTTCCTGCGCTCCGCCCACCGCGCCGGCGCGCTCGACAGCGCCTTCAAGAAGATGGGCGACATGGTGCTCGAGGACATGGATCTGATGGACCGCAACCTGCCGCCGATGCGCTGCAAGCGGGCCGAGCGGGAAACCGTCGCGCGCATGCGCTCGAAACCGGTGACGGCGAACTGACCCAGCGATTTTTTGAGGCGGGTGTCGGCGGGGCGTGCATCCCGCCGGTTAACGTGTTTTATGGGAATCGCATTTAACTTTCCTTGCACATGCGACCATCCTTGCACGCTAAGGTCGTCGCCAGTTGATCGGTACGGAAGCAGAGAACCGCAATGGCAGACACGGCGTCCGGTGCTCGACAAGGCAGAACACGCGATGGCTGGAACAGCTCGCTGCGGTCGCTGTTCAGCCTGGTCATCGTCACCATGCTGATTGTCGTCTCGGCCACACTCGTCGGGCTCGATTATCATCGCTCGCGCAACGCCGCGATCGCCGACGCCGAGGCCAATATGCGCGGCTTCATGAACCGCCTCGTGGATCGACTGGGCGTGCTCTCGGGCGATACCTCGGCCCTCGTCAACCTCGTTTCCTCGGTCGCCAACTCCTTCCTCGTGCCGCCGCCGGAGCGCATGAACGACAAGGTGGCGGTGCTGCGCGAGGGCATCACCCGCTCGCCGCATATTGACGGGGTCTATGTCGGCTATCCCAACGGTGCTTTCTTTCAGGTGGTCGATCTCAAGCAGGTCGCCTGGCGCATGGCGCTGGACGCGCCACGTGGTGCTGCCATGGCCGTGCGCTCGATGGAAAAGGATGCGAGCGGCAAGTCTCTGCAGCGCGTGCTCTTCCTCGACAAGGACGGCACGCAGTTTTCCGAGCGGCGGCTGCCACCTACCGGCTTCGACCCGCGGACCAGGCCGTGGTATCGCGCGGCGGTCAACGGAAAGGCCGCGGTCTCGACCGGCCCTTATGAAAGTGCCACCACCGAAACGCTGGGCATGACGATCTCGCAAGCGCATCGGGGCAATCCGGAGATCGTCATCGGCGCGGACGTCATTCTCGATACGATCACCGATTTCCTGGCCCGCGAGCGGCTGACGGCCGGGTCCGTCTCCTTCATCCTCGATGCCGTCGGGCGTCCGATCATCCACTCGGACCTGGTGATGATGCGACGCATCATGGCGGCGAAGGACAAGGATAGCCCGATCGTGCAGGCCGAGAGCGATCCCTTGATCCAGAGCATCCGCCTCAATCCGCCTAAGCCCGGCAAGGCCGACTTCGTCGAGGTCGGAGACCGAACCTATCTCGTCATGGTGACGCCGCTCGAATCCGCGCTGCTTCTCTCCGGCAACCGCGCCGTGGTGGCGGCGCCGCTGGACGAGTTGATGGCGGAGGCCAACCAGACGCTCGTGCAAGGGCTGGCGATTTCCGGATCGGTCGTGGCGCTCGCGGTGCTCGCTTCGCTGGTGCTTGCGCATTTGATCACCAAGGGGCTCAACCAGCTGACGGCCAGCGCCAACCGGCTGCAGGATCTCGACTTCACGACGCCCATCGACGTCTCGTCGCATGTCAGCGAGATCTCCACGCTCGGCGGGGCCATGAACCGGGCGCGAGACGCGATCTTCACCTTCGCGCTCTATGTGCCCAAGGAACTGGTGCGCAAGGGCATCGAGTCCGGTCAGTTCAGCGGACGCTCCGCCTGGCGACAGGAGGTGACGGCGCTCTTCACCGACATCTACGACTTCACCACGCTCAGCGAAAAATATCCGCCGGAAGATGTAGTGGCGATGCTGTCGGAGTATTTCGACATCTTCAGCGAGACCGTCGGAGAACACGACGGAACGATCATCCAGTTCCTCGGCGATTCGGTGTTCGCGATGTGGAACGCACCGGCGGCGGACGAAAAGCACGCAGAACATGCCTGTCGGTGCGCGCTGGCGGTCGAGGAACGCTTGCGTGTCTTCAACGAGGCGCAGCGTCAAAAGGGTCTTCCGGAGTTCCGCACCCGTTTCGGCATTCATACCGGCACCGCCGTCGTCGGCAATGTCGGCGCGAAGGAGCGACTGCAATATACGGCGATGGGCGATACGGTGAACGTCGCCTCCCGCCTGGAAGGCATGAACAAGAACTACGACACCACGATCATGGCGAGCGGCGCCGTCGTCGCCCATGCCGGCACCGCTATCCGCTTCCGGCCCCTCGGCTCGGCGCAGGCGAAGGGCCGCGCCTCTGCGTTGGAGATCTATGAGGTGCTGGGCGCAGAGCCGGCAGCCGCAGACATGCCGGCAACCAAGCCGGAAGGCACGCAAGGCGGGGAAAGCGTATAGGCGGCCTCAGTGACCAACACTGCGGCGCGATCGGGTGACCCAGCGGATACCGGCGACGACAGCAAAGGCGAGCAGCGGCCAGACGGCCCAGAACACTCCATGCCACGTCAGCACGTTGATCGTCAGGAGCACCAGCCCGGAAAGGGCCAGCACACCGATGCCGCGATCCACCCACGGGTTTGCCTTGAGCCACGCAAGGCCCGACAAAATGCCGAGCCCGAGCAATGGCCAAACGGACCAGAGCACCCCGTTCCAGGTGAGGAGGTTCAGCACGACCAGTCCTGCGGCGATGACGGCGAGCACGGGAAGAGATCCTCGCTTCGCCGCGGCGACCGCCCCGCCGCCCCCCTTTGCCTCAGCCCCTGATCGGCCGCCATTCCCGCTCGCTTGACCAGCGGAACGTCCGAAGCCTTGGATGCCGATTGCCGGGCGGGGATCGGCCGTGCCGATGCGCACGGCGTAGCTCGGAACACCACCATCGATGTTCTTCACCTCCAGCGGCCCCAGAAAATCGAACCCGACGGCGACCTTGTTGCGCACCTGGTCATAGACCGTATTCGAAATGACGATGCCACCGGCGGGTGCTGAAGCCTGCAGGCGCGCCGCGACATTGACGCCATCACCATAGAGGTCGTCGCCCTCGGCGATCACGTCGCCGAGATTGATGCCTATGCGAAACAGCATCTGCTCGTCCGAGGGGCATTTCTCGTTGCGACCGGCCAACTCGTTCTGCACGTCGATCGCCGCGCGCACGGCTTCGACGACGCTCGGAAACTCCGCGATGAGGCCATCGCCCCAGGTGTTGACGACACGGCCCTCATGCGCCTCGATGAGCCGTCCCATGGCATCGCGATAGCGCTTCAACGTGGCGAGCGTGCCCTCCTCGTCGGCACGCATCAGTCGGGTGTAGTCTTGAACATCCGCGGATAGGATAGTCGTCAGCTTGCGACGCGTCTCGGACATCGCTTCGTCCTCGCTCAGTTCCGCCGCCCCGGCGGACGATTGCATGGTGCCGCGTTCGTGCGGTCTGCACGCCACTTCGTTGCGAATAGAATATCAATGCTGCCGGTCAAAGCTTCAAGGCGCGTCGCGCGAAAATAACGGCGACGCGCAACCATATCGACGGAAAGAGCGCGCCGCGCGACAGGAAATCGCCTCGATTTGCGGGCAAACGCCAGAAACGAAAAAACCCCGGCTAACCGGGGTTTTTCAAAACCAAATCAAAGACTTGGTTGGGAATTTGGTGCCCAGAAGAGGACTCGAACCTCCACACCCTTGCGAGTACCAGCACCTGAAGCTGGCGCGTCTACCAATTCCGCCATCTGGGCGACGGGCTGGGGTGTAAAAGGCCCGAGCTGAAGTGTCAACAGGGTTTTTGAAGTTTTCGTGTCGGATTGCAAAAAACTCAGTTCGAAGCGGATTCTGCCCACCGGCGGATTGTGGATAGCCCCCTTGAGAGCAGCGCTTCGGCAGCCTCAGACGACTCCGCCTCGACGTAGCACCGCATCTCCGGCGCATTGCCCGAGGGTCGGAAATGGATGATCCGACCATCATCCAGCGTCACTCTCAGCCCATCGATGTCGCTCACCGCAGCGACGCCGCCGATCGGCGCCAGGAATTCCGCAAGATTTGCCTCGTCTCCGCGCAGATAGGCCATCAGCCGGGCGCTTGTTTCCACAGGGAAATTTTCGAGCCTATCGCTGAGCGCCACAGGCAACCGGTAGGAAGCGGCGAGCGCGGAAAGCGAAAGCTTGGCCTCAGCCGCCGCGGCCAGTGCCGCGACAATCGGCAGAAAGCTATCCCGGGTGGGTAGCGCTTCCAGCGTTGCGCCATTGATCTCAAAGGGGCTCGCGGTCAGCGTACCGCCATTGGCCTCGAAGCCGGCGACCTTCTGCGTACCCTCTTTCAGCGCCTGCTGCATGCCGGCGATCACGAAGGGCGAGCCGACGCGGGTGCGCAGGACGGAAAGCCCTTCCCTGCCCTCAAGGCCGGAATTCGACGTGACCGGAGTGACCGCAAGTCTGGCGCCGAGGAAACCGCAAGCCATCAGGCCCAGCAGGTCACCACGCAGGGGCAGCCCATTTTCGTCGGCGACGAGGGGCCGGTCGCCGTCCCCATCCGCCGACACGATCGCATCGAGGCGATGTTCGCGCGCCCAATCCTGAAGCCGCTCGATCGTCTCCGCCGAAACCGCCTCGGTATCAACAGGAATGAAGTGTTCCGAGCGCCCAAGGGCCACGACATCGGCACCAGAGTGGGTCAGCAGGTCGGCGATCAGGTCGCGGGCGACGGTGCTATGCTGGTAGACACCGACCTTGAGCCCGGACAGCGCCCCGGCCGCCAGCAATTGCCGGTTCCGCTCCATGAAGAGGGCGGCGGCCCTGGCCGCGTGGTCCTCACCGGTTCCGGCATCGGCGACCGGTGCGATCTGGTTTGCAATGCCGTCGGCGATGCGGCTGATCGCCACCTCGTCCGCCTTGTCGATCTCGCCATCCGGGCGATAAAACTTGATGCCGTTGCGATCGGCCGGAATATGGGAGCCGGTGATCATCAAGCCCGCTGCCCCGTTGGCGAGGCCGTAGAGCGCCAGTGCGGGCGTCGGCACCGTGCCGCAGTCAAAAACGCGCAGCCCCTCGCGCGACAGCGCCGCGGCGCAAACGGCCGCGATCTCCGGGCTTGAATCGCGAAAATCGCGGGCGATGAGGATGGGATCGCCAGGCTTGCTGTGCCCGGACTCCACAAGATGCCGGGCGAAGGCCGTCGCATAGCGGGCGGAGGGTTCGCCCTTCAGTTCCTCGGAGAGGCCGCGCAAACCACTGGTGCCAAACTTCAATTGCATCGTGTACCTCGCTGACGACGGGAAGGGACCGGACAAGAACCACAGTGACACGACCGACGGATAGGCGCATCGTACTGAAGAGAGCAACGGGCGGAAATCCAGTGGTTCCCGCAACCACACACAGCGTCCGGCGCCATGAATAAACCAAGAAAAACAAACGTAATACAGGCAGGGACACAAACGGAAGGCATGGCCTTCTGAAAGTGAGGATAAAATGACGGGATTTCGCAATTTCGTTATCGGCTGCAGCTTGGCCGCCACCTCCCTGATCACCCCCATCGGACCTGTCGAGGCAATGCCGATCCAGGCGCCCGATCTCCAGATCAAGGCACAGGGCGACATCCAGAATGTGCAGTACTACCACCGGCGCTACGGCGGATATGGCGGGTACGGCTGGCGTCGCGGATGGGGTCCAGGATGGGGAGGAGGGCCTTACTACCGGCGAGGATGGGGTGGCCCATATTATGGTGGTTCGGGCCTGAGCTTCTACTTCGGCTCCGGCGGCTATTATGGCGGCGGCTACGGCGGCTACTATGGCGGTGGATACTATCCCCGTTACTATGGCGGTTACTATCCGCGACGATACTACGGAAACCGCTATTACGGTAATAGCTACTACGGTAACAATTACTATTATCGGGACCAGTATGTTCGCGGCGGCTCACATGTGAGCTGGTGCATGTCGCGCTACCGCTCCTACAATCCGGCGACCAACCGGTTCCTGAGCTACGGTGGTGCCTACAGGGTCTGCTACTCGCCTTACCGATAGGCGAGACTGACGCGCCGCCGCGCAAAGGCGATGCTGCCTCACGCATTTCTCCGTGCGCAATCGCGGAGCAGATGGCTTCGTCTGCCCGATCGGTCCCAATTTGTGGGAAACGTCGGTTAAGCCGGCATTAACCGCGACGACCTACCGTTTCGGAAAGCTCCACGATGCTGTCCGGGGATCATACATGCTGCTTCCGACCCAGCAATCGACCGCCACCGCAACGACCAGCCTGGTCGGCTCGATCCTCAAGGACATCGAAAAGCGGCAGGCGGAAGAAGAAGAAAAGGCCAAGGGCACCAAGGACGACAAGGTCCTGAAGGCGCAGGTCCAGTCCGACGATGCCCGCAAGGCGGCCAACGAAAACATCAACGCGCACTTCTTCGATCGCACCCAGAACGACCCCAACAGCAATCGCGCGGCTCTCGTTCGCCAAGTCGGAGCGTTCTTCCACCTCGACCGCGAGACGTTCAAATCCGACGCCGCCTTCGCCAGAACGCTCGAGAACCAGATCAAGGATCTGGATCCGAGCGATATCGCCAAGGTCGAGGAGCAGCTTGGGCTGGATAAACTCGGCCTCTCCCTCACCGAATTGGCTGAGGCACTCAAAAATCCAGGCGGCCGGGAAAACGAGACACTGAAGGCGGCGCTTGGAGAGACGAGCGGCAAGAGTTCTCAAAGCCAGGCACAGGCTGCCAAGGCGGTGGATCGACTCAAGAGCACAACGGAATCCGGGTCGCTCGAGGAAGCCCAAGTCGACAGCTTGCGCAACGATCCCACGCGCAGAACCGACAAGCAGTCGCTGGTCGAACAAAACGAGCAGCTTCGTGCGCTCCAACTCAAGGACGAGATGGAAAATGTCGCCGAGCGCCGCGAAGCCGAGTTGCAAAACCTGGTCCGCTTCGACGAGAACGGCCTGTACAGCCTGACGGCGCAGAGCTTCTGATCATTTCCTCCGCACGATACCGAGCCTTGCCATGACCTCCTTGGGAATGCCGTAGCGGCGAACGGCATCGCGGCTGTCACGCAGCCCGCAGATCTCGCGCTGGATGAAAAAGGCCCAGACGACATCGGCTGCTTCATCGAGAAGCCGCTCGCGCAAATCCGGGGCCGCCTCCGCCTTCAGTTCCGACAGTGCGGCAAGCGCCTTTTCCACCTTCAGCCCATGCCGGCCGAGCGCATCGGCCCGCTCGGACATGAGTTCATATTCGAGCACGTTGAAGGCGCCGGTGGTCGAGAAGGTCGGGCTCAGGGCTTTTGGGGGACGAACGCTCATCCGAAACTCCTCAGAAGTCCAGAAGATGGCGCTGTCGAAGCCCGCAGGCAAGGGCGGTCGGCTGCCGCAGCGATCGAAACTTGGTTAAGATTTCATAAACCTCTTTCACCTAGCCTCAGTGATCATGCCGATTCCCTTATCCGCGGCCTGGTCGCGGCTGTCCGGCCATTGGACCCCTGCATGTTTCTTTAAGAAACATGCAGCAACTCAAAGTGCTACAGCGACCTTTGCGCGCCTCATAGGGCGCGCGGCGCTGTAGACGCGCATGAGGCGCCAACCCGTAAGTGACAAAGAAAACAGTTCGCACGCGAGCCGGAAATCGGTCCGTGCCCAAGCGTGCACCCGCGTTTCGTCGCTCACCGATGATTGGTCAACCTGAGGTCAAGCGAGATGGAGACCAGAATGCTGATACCCATCCAGACGGCCCGAGCCGCGGCCGCTACCGCAGAAGACACGAACACCAAGGCACAGCAGCCGGCAGCGCTGTTGCCCGCCGGCCAACGCGGCGAAGCCATTCAAAAGATCCTGGACGCGTTGACCCGACACCTCTCGGGTCGCGAAATCCTCTCCAAGGACGCTCTGGTGCGGCTGATGGAGGACCTGGCGCGCATCCTGAAGTTCCCGCCCCTGCCTCAGGAAGGCGGGCGCGATTTCGTTCGACGCCTGGTGGCCTTCCTCGAAACGATGCCTGCATCCGATCGGCTGTTGCTCGAGCGCCAGCTCGGCGGGCGCAGCCTCGCCGTCCGGGTCGGTCTGCTTGCCGAACTGCCCGCGATCCGCAATGGCACAAGCGCGTCGAGTAACACCGCCACTTCGATGCCCGCTCAGGCGCGCGACGTCATCCTGCGCAACCCCTCTTTCCAGCCGGCAATGCCTTTCAACCCGGTTGCTGCGCGTACCCCGGTTGCCGGCGAAGTCGCGCTGCTGCAGGCGGTGCTGCGCAAGACCTTTGGGGTCGGCAACGACACCGACGCGCTCGAACCGCGGGGTGATGACCTGGACCAGGCCGGAACGACAGAGGCGCCCTCAAAAGCCCGAAACGCCGCACCGGAGCGAAGCGAAACGCGTGCGAGCACAGGCAAGCCCACGCCACAGGAAAGCACGCCGGTCGAAACCGCCGCCGCCCTGCTGGCAGGCGAAGGCGAAGTCGAGGAAGCGCCGCAAACGGCCCTCGGGCCTGAGCCTGAGGAAACCGGCCCCCCAACCGATGGCGGGCATGTCGAAACCGAGGTCCCGGCCAGCGAGAGCACGGCGGCGCCGGCCGAAGCCGATACGACTGCCGAAACCGCTGAGGACGCCGACCCCGATGGCACCTATGGCCCAATGCCTGATGCGGAGGAGAAGGACGCCAAGACAGCAACGGCGGCCGGTCGCGGCAACCCCGAAGCCCGGCCGGTGCGGGTGCTCTTCGAGGCGATCAAGACGCTCATTCGCGACAGCGTAAACCTGCCCGGAAGCGCAGCCGGCGCCGAGACCAAGCCGGCGGCTGAGCACGCCAATGGTACCGACGCGCCGGCGCCGGTCCCGGTAAAAGAAACCGCCACACCGGTGCGCGCAAACGACGCCGCGGCGCACCAGCGCGAGGCCCCGGACGGCGGCAACGCCCTGCCGTCCTTGCTCGACGACCAGACCGAGGACACAAAGGCTGCCCAGCGCCTGCCTGTGGACATGCGGCCGCAGCGCGCAACCGATGAACAGACGATGCATCAGGTCATCGCCAGGCTGGTCGAAAACGGCCTGCCGCGCGAAGCCATTCCTTTTGCCATGATCCCCTACCCGCCAGCCGCCAAGGATGCGGCGGAGACCGAAAACCTCAGCCATGAAATGCCTGGCGGATCTGAAGACCAGGCATCGGACGAAGAACAGGGCACAGAAGAAGGCGACGGCCACGATCAAGGGGATGGAGCAGATCCAACGGACGAAGCCCTGCTCGACGACGGGACACCCGAAGCACCCGACGCCTATGATCTCTATCGCAGGCTCGGCGGCCTCGGCTGAGGGGGCGCGACCCGAGCAAGTATTCGAGCAAAGAAAAACCCGCGGAGATCGCTCTCCGCGGGTTTTTCAGTTCAGGTGTCAGGCAACGATTACTCGTTGTTCTGGCGGTTCTTCAGAGCCGCGCCAAGGATGTCGCCGAGCGAAGCACCCGAGTCGGACGAACCGAACTGAGCAACGGCTTCCTTCTCTTCAGCGATTTCCAGAGCCTTGATCGACAGCTGGATCTTGCGGTCCTTCTTGGAGAAGTTGGTGACGCGGGCGTCAACAACCTGACCAACCGAGAAACGCTCCGGACGCTGTTCGTCGCGGTCGCGCGCGAGGTCAGCGCGGCGGATGAACGAGGTGATGTCTTCGTGGTTGACGAGCTTCACTTCGATGCCACCATCGTTGATCGCGATGATTTCAGCCGAAACAACGGCGTTCTTGCGCAGTTCGCCCGAAGCAGCGGCGTCGCCGACTGCATCCTTGCCGAGCTGCTTGATGCCGAGCGAGATGCGCTCCTTGTCGACGTCGACGTCGAGAACAACGGCGCGAACAACGTCGCCCTTGTTGAACTCTTCGATGACCTGCTCGCCCGGACGGTTCCAGTCGAGGTCGGAAAGGTGCACCATGCCGTCAACATCGCCGTCGAGGCCGATGAACAGGCCGAATTCGGTCTTGTTCTTGACTTCGCCTTCGACTTCGGTGCCAGCCGGATGGCTATGCGCGAATGCCTGCCACGGGTTCTCGAGCGTCTGCTTGAGGCCGAGCGAGATGCGACGCTTGGTCGGATCGACTTCGAGAACGACAACGTCGACTTCCTGGCTCGTGGACAGGATCTTGCCGGGGTGTACGTTCTTCTTGGTCCAGGACATTTCGGAGATGTGGATCAGGCCTTCGATGCCCGGCTCCAGCTCGACGAACGCACCGTAGTCGGTGATGTTCGTGACGGTACCGGAGATCTTCTTGCCGACCGGGTACTTCGCACCGATGCCATCCCACGGATCCGACTCGAGCTGCTTCATGCCGAGCGAGATGCGGTGGGTTTCCTGGTTGATGCGGATGATCTGAACCTTGACCTGCTGGCCAATGTTCAGGATCTCCGACGGATGGTTCACGCGACGCCATGCCATGTCGGTGACATGGAGCAGACCGTCGATGCCGCCGAGGTCGACGAACGCACCGTAGTCGGTGATGTTCTTGACGACGCCTTCGACAACCTGGCCTTCTTCAAGGTTCTGAACGATTTCAGAACGCTGTTCGGCGCGGGACTCTTCCAGAACCGTACGACGCGATACGACGATGTTGCCACGGCGCTTGTCCATCTTGAGGATTTCGAAGGGCTGCGGGTTGTGCATCAGCGGGGTGACGTCGCGGATCGGACGGATGTCGACCTGCGAGCGCGGAAGGAAGGCAACGGCGCCGTCGAGATCGACGGTGAAGCCACCCTTGACCTGGTTGAAGATGATGCCTTCGACGCGTTCGCCGGCTTCAAACTTCACTTCCAGGCGCATCCAGCTTTCTTCGCGGCGAGCCTTCTCGCGCGACAGAACAGCTTCGCCGAGCGCGTTTTCGATGCGCTCAACGTAGACTTCGACTTCGTCGCCGACCTTGAGCGAGCCGTCCTTGGCCTTCGCGCCGAATTCCTTCAGAGCGATGCGGCCTTCGACCTTCAGACCGACGTCGACAACGGCGACGTCCTTTTCGATGGCCGTAACGATGCCCTTGGCAACATAGCCTTCGGCGAGATCGGTCTTCGCGAAGGATTCTTCGAGAAGAGCGGCGAAATCGTCACGGGTAGGATTGGTAGCAGACATGGAATCTCCTGCATGCATCTCAATAGAGACGCACATGCGCCGGGGGCTGGTGTTGAACAGGCCTGAACCCAGTCCGCCCCATCGAAGGGGCAATCCGGCGCGTGGACGGAATTTCAGGCTATGCAAGAAGAGCGTTTCAAACGAGGGTTGTGAAAGGGCTCTTCTTCAGATCTTCTTGATCAGGGCCGCATCGATCAAAGTCTTCGCGGCCTGAAACGCCGCCTCTATACTCATTTCAGACGTATCAAGCAAGTGCGCGTCTTCGGCCGGCCGCAAAGGACTGTCGGCGCGGCCCATATCGCGCTCGTCGCGGTTCTTCACATCCTCGAATATCGCCGCATAGTCGGCCGGCTGACCGCTGCCGATGATCTCGTCGTAACGGCGTCTCGCCCGTACTTCCGGCGACGCAGTGACATAGAGTTTTACCGGCGCACCCGGGCAGACAACCGTGCCGATGTCGCGTCCGTCGAGCACCGTTCCGGGCTCGCGCAGCGAAAAGGCGCGCTGCGCCTCGACCAGTGCGCGGCGCACCGCCGGCATGACGGCGATCTTCGACGCCGCCTCGCCGATCGCGTGGGCGGAAAGCACCGACCGATCAAGCCCGGCGAGCTCGACCTCGCGCGCCATCTTCTCGGCGACCGCCTCGTCATCGAGCGGCAGCCCGCTATCCAGCAGCGCCTTGGCGGTGGCACGATAGGTCAGCCCCGTATCGAGATGATGAAAGCCATATTCCTCGGCGATCCGGCGCGAGAGCGTGCCCTTGCCGGCCGCTGCCGGCCCGTCGATGGCGATGATGAACGTCATTTTCCAACCTGCATATGTATATGGTCGTCGTGCCTGGCGGCCCTGCAACCCTGAAACCTAATGGACTCCGCCTCGACGCCAAGTCTTTGCGCCAGATGCGGCTCCACGAATATCTTCTCGATACCGAAACCGCTCCCCTCACCGGCAAGCCAGCGGAGCGCCTCACGCATCCGCGCCTCTTCGAGCGGCCAGGGCCGCCATAGTGACTGCAGAAACGCCAAGTCCCACCGCAAGGTCAAGAGGGCGTTGCGATCGTCGCATGGAAGAACGCTTCCCGGACGCGGCTCTTCGAAGGCGAAGTAGCCGATCGGCGAACGTGTCGTCTTATCCAGGTATCTGCCGCCGGCATCCTGATAAAAGAACGCGACATCGAGCTTTCGGCCATCCGAGTGGGAGAGATGGGGAAACAGTGGGAAGCCATTGAAAAATGGAAAATTCGCGTCGAGGGCCAAGGTTGTGGTTCCGGGGAATGCCCGGTCCATATGCCGCGACAAAGCGACGGCTGCCTCCCTCAGTTCCGGAACGACATACTGGCGGTTCAGGACGCAGAAGAATGGCGACTGCATTCTGAGCCGCGATGTACCGTCGTCGAAACAGGGCAACGGAACCCGACCAAAGACCGGCGCCACAGCGTAGCTGAGCGTGCTCCCGGCTGCATAGAGGCCAAGAAAGAGTGCAAGAAATACGAGAAAGCCAGCTCTGCTTCGGCGCGCAATGCCAAGGGCAACAAGCCAGACAAGGCCGCCGATCTGCGTCAGCAACGTCAGGAGAACAACGACTGCGATTGTCAGCAGCCATCTGAGTTTTATCGCCGCCAGCGCCGTTGGCTTCACTCGACCACCGCCCCGAGCGTGGTCATCAGCTCAATATACCCCGGAAAGCTGGTCGCGATCATCGACGCATCATCGACGGCGACCGGGTATTCGGACACAAGCCCCATCACAAGGAAGCTCATGGCGATACGGTGATCGAGATGGGTCCTCACCACCCCGCCTGAAGCATTTCCGAGGCCCTTGCCGCCGGGGCGACCACGCACGACGAGCGAGGATCTGCCCTCATCGCAATCAACACCGTTGAGTTTCAGGCCCGCGGCAATGGCGGCGAGGCGATCGGACTCCTTCACGCGCAGCTCATCGAGACCATGCATGATGGTCGCGCCTTCGGCAAAGGCGGCGGCGATGGCGAGAATGGGATACTCATCGATCATCGAGGCGGCACGCTCTTCGGGGACCGTAACGCCTTTCAGTTCGGAATGGCGCACCCTCAGATCCGCCAGGTCTTCTCCGCCGGCCTGCCTGATTTCGATCACCTCGATGTCCCCGCCCATCTCCTGCAACGTCAGGATCAAGCCCGTGCGGGTCGGGTTCATAAGCACGTTCCGGATGGTGATGTCAGAACCCGGAACGACGAGCGCCGCGACCAGCGGGAAAGCCGCCGAGGACGGATCGCCGGGCACATCGATCTCCTGGGCGACGAGCCTGCCGCGGCCTTCGAGCCGGATGGTGCGGACACCGGTGGCATCGGTTTCCACCGAGAGTTCGGCGCCGAATCCGCGCAGCATGCGCTCCGCGTGGTCGCGGGTGATCACCGGCTCGATGACGGTGGTGATGCCGGGCGCATTGAGACCGGCGAAGAGCACCGCCGATTTCACCTGGGCAGACGCGACCGGCACCCGGTAGGTGACCGGCGTCGGCGTCTTCGGTCCGCGAAGGGTCACCGGCAGCCCGTCACCCATAGCTGCCTTTACCTGCACGCCCATCTCACGCAAGGGATCAAGCACGCGCGCCATCGGCCGCCGGCTGAGCGAGGCATCGCCGATGAAGGTCGTTTCGAAATCATAGACGCCGACGAGACCCATGATGAGGCGGCAACCGGTGCCGGCATTGCCGAAATCAAGCGGCGCTTCCGGCGCAAGCAACGCACCATTGCCGACGCCGTTGACGATCCAGGTGTCGCCCTCCTTGCGGATCCTGGCACCCATCGCCTGCATGGCCCGGCCGGTGGCGATCACATCCTCGCCTTCGAGCAGGCCGGTGATACGCGTTTCGCCGGCGGCAAGCCCGCCCAGCATCAGCGACCGATGCGATATCGACTTGTCGCCGGGAATTCGGACCGTACCCTTAAGGCCGTCTGATTTGCGGGCGGTGGCAGGGCTTTGGCCCAATCCTTGCGACATGCGGAATCCTCGAAACATGCAAGACAGTGTCGCGCGCTCAAGTCGCGCCAACGTCGCGGCGGCAGCTGAATGGCTGACTGTTTTTATTCTTAGACCGGATAGGATTGAAGAAGACAATGCAACTCGTAAGGCGTCCTTGCAGGCCGGCGCCTGCTGTCGGCAGCACTCCTGCCACAACCCCTGCTGCATACTTCCTTAAATCGCGGCGAGCGGCCATCCTTGCGCGCCGGAAAGCCCGTGACACAGGGCCTTGCAAGTTTTGCCTTTGACAGATGCGGTCAAGATGATTATGGGGACCGGCTAATCATCATAAGCTTGATACCCTTTCCACCCGCCGGTTTTCGGCAAGAGCCGGCTCGGCCGGCCATTCAAGAGGCTTTGACAGTGGCAAAACCGGAACTTGGAACAAAGCGCATCGACCCGGAAACCGGGCGCAAATTCTACGATCTGAACCGTGATCCGATCGTTTCGCCTTACACCGGCAAGTCCTATCCGCTGAACTTCTTCGAAGAAACCTCGGTCGCCAAGGTGCTCGAGAAGGAAGAAGAAGAAGACGTCACGGAAGTCGATGCAGAGAACACCGAAGTCGAACTCGTTTCGCTCGAGGATGCCGATGATGAGGCAGCGGGCGGCGACGACCTGCCGGATCTCGGCGACGACGATGTCGAGATCGACGGTGACGACGACGACACCTTCCTCGAAGCCGACGAAGACGAAGACGACGACGACATGAGCGGCCTCATCGGCGTCTCCGACGACGAAGAAGACGTCTAAGCGCTTCAAATGACATGGGAATGCTCCCGTCCTCGGCCTATAGGGCCCGGACGGGAGAAAATCGGCCCGGACTGGAAATAAATCCACAGGCCACGCATTTTTCGGCTTGCCATCCTCAAAAAGGGGAAGTAATAAGCCGCCACTCGCCGGACACAACAGGCCGACGAATTTCCCGGACCGGCCTAGCCGGAACCCGATATGGGGCTATAGCTCAGCTGGGAGAGCGCTTGCATGGCATGCAAGAGGTCAGCGGTTCGATCCCGCTTAGCTCCACCAAATTTCTTCTTCGATTGATGACCAATGGACCTTCAAGGTCCCTCACTGCTTTCCAACTCGTCCAGCGAATCCAGGATCATCGTCAGCAACCGGATGATGTCGGCCGACTCGAGCAGGGCGTTGCGGATTTCGCGCTCCGAGCGAGTGGGCACGGAAGCGGCGATGTTCAGCAGGACATTGGTGACATCGGGTGCATCGGTGTTGGGTTCCATGCCGGTCTGTTCGCGCATGCAGCGGATCAGCGCCACTGCGCCTTCGAGCAGCCGTTGTGCCTGCACCGGGGTGAGTTCATGGACCTCATTGGCGGCACGAAACAGCTGGGATCTGAAGCCCGATATCGTGGTCATCTCCCGGATGATACTCCTTTCGGCTTCAAATGAAAGTGGTGGCCGACCCCACCCGTGCAACGTTCGGATGAACAGGCTACGCGAGCGACCTTGCGCGAAGGCGAACAAGACGGCCAAGCCGCACAGGCACACATCGGTGAAGCCGGCCCCTCCTGCGCGCGTTTATAGTTTGTTAAGCATCGGAACGCAGAAGCTGATGCCATGTTCCTGATCTCGAAAATATTCTGGCTGGCCGCACAGCCGCTGTCGTTCTCGTTCTTCGCCGCCCTTGCCGGGCTGCTGGCGACGGCGGCGGGCCTGCGCCGCATCGGCGGCTTCCTTGGCGGGCTTGGCGCGCTGGTGCTCTTCATCAGCCTGTTCACCACCTCGGGGCCCTACGCGCTCCAGACGCTCGAAGATCGTTTCACACGCCCCTCGCCATCACCTGCAACGCTCTCCTGCATCATCGTGCTCGGCGGCGCCTTCGAGAACGAGGTGATGGCAGGCCGCGGCGGCATGGAATTCAACCAGGCGGCGGACCGTTTCATCGAGACGGTGGCGCTCGCAAAACGCTACCCCGAGGCGCGTATCCTGGTTTCCGGCGGTGATGGCTCCTTCAGCGGCACTTATGCCGGCGACGCCGAGGCCTCGCAGGGCTTCCTCGCCGCGTTCGGCGTCGGCGGCGAACGGCTGATTCGCGAAGAACAATCGCGCACGACTTTCGAGAACGCCCGCAACACCAAGGAATTGCTGGGCGCGAATGGGCTATCGAATTGCGCACTCGTCACCTCCGCCTTCCATATGCCCCGTTCGGTCGGGCTCTTCCGCGCGCTCGACATCCCGGTCATTCCCTGGCCGACGGATTACCGCACCAGCGGCAAGCTTGGCCTTAGCTTCGACTTCACCCAGCCGTCGCTCAACGCACAATTGACGACGACGGCGGTGCGCGAATGGATCGGCCTCCTCGCCTATCACCTTGCCGGCCGGACACCCTCGATCCTGCCGGCGCCCTGAGAGTTGACGGCGGGGCCCGAGATAGCCCAGCTTCAAAGCGAACCGCCGAATCTTGCCCGGAGCACCCATGCCGATCCTCGAAATCCTCGACTACGCCGGTGTGGCCGTCTTCGCAGCGACCGGAGCGCTGTCGGCGTCACGCAAGCAGCTCGACATCATCGGCTATCTCTTCCTCGCCTCGGTGACCGGGATCGGCGGCGGCACGATGCGCGATGTCGTTTTGGGCGCGACACCGGTCTTCTGGGTCACCAACCCGACCTATCTTCTGGTCTGCGTCACCGTGGCGGTCATCCTCTTCTTCACCGCCCATCTCTTCGGCTCGCGCTACCGGGTCCTCGTCTGGCTCGATGCGATCGGCCTTTCAGCCTATTGCGTCATGGGTGCTGCGAAGGGATTTGCGGCCACGGGCTCAGCGGGTGTCGCGCTGGTCACCGGCATGCTGACGGCCACCTTCGGCGGCATCCTGCGCGATCTGCTCGCCGGGGAACCCTCGGTGCTGCTGCGGCCGGAAGTCTATGTCACCGCCGCGCTGATAGGCGCTGGCGCCTTCGTGCTTGCAACGATGGCTGGCCTGCCGCTTGCGGCGGCATCGACGCTCGGGGTGATTTCCGCCTTCGCCGTGCGCGGCGGTGCGCTCAAGTTCGGCTGGACGCTGCCGACGGGCAAGGCGCAGCCGGGCAGAGATCCCGATGATGTGATGTGAATGGGCTCATGCGTCTGATCGGCGCAAACGCCGCGCGATCAATTTATTTTGAGGATCGCCGCGCGCGCTCGTTTGAAGTCATGCAACGGCGAACGGAACCCCGTTTCGCGCTTTTCCTGGAATTGCCCTGAGATCAGCGGCCGCTCTTGCGGCGCAGGCGGATCACCACGTCGACATGCGAAATCTCCATGCCCTCGGGCGGCTCCGGGAGATTGTCGATCTGAATGTTGCTGACGGGGATATCGAGAACCTCGTTCTGGCCCTCGACGAAGAAATGATGGTGATCCGACACATTGGTGTCGAAATAGGTCTTGGCGCTTTCCACCGCCAGGACACGGATCATGCCGGCCTCGGTGAACTGGTGCAGCGTATTGTAGACGGTTGCGAGCGAAACGGGCACCCCGGCCATGACAGCCTCCTCGTGCAGTTCCTCGACGGTCAGGTGACGGTCACCCTTGGCAAAGATCAGATCGGCGAGGGCAACGCGCTGACGGGTCGGACGCAGGCCTGAGTGGCGCAGCCTTTCTTCCGAACTCACTTCTGTTGCTTTCGTCATCAAGGGTCGTTCCATGTATCCCGGCGAAATTCACAATACTTCCGTTGCGATATAACTTTTGCGCCCCGCGCTTTCAATAGATTCTCGGTCAAACATGCGTTGCAAAGCCCGAAAAACCGGTCAAACTCGGGGAAGGCTGGCAATTAACTCTGGTCGCGCCCACATTGATCCTGTAAGCGACGGCGGAACGAAAATGCCATCTGAGGCGGCGGTAACCTGGCCGGAAACGAGAAGGTTCGGGTTCGCCACGCTTCATTTCAAGCCGAACTTGCTCTAAAGCAGATCGGACAACACGTTAAGTCATTCGGGGAAGCATCCATTCATGACCACCAGACAATCCAGCTTCAGCTACGAGGAAATCCTGGCCTGCGGCCGTGGCGAGTTGTTTGGCCCTGGCAACGCGCAGCTGCCGCTGCCGCCGATGCTGATGGTTCATCGCATCACCGAGATTTCCGAAACGGGCGGTGCCTTTGACAAGGGTTATCTGCGCGCTGAATACGACGTGCGCCCTGATGACTGGTATTTTCCCTGCCACTTCCAGGGCAATCCGATCATGCCGGGCTGCCTCGGCCTCGACGGCATGTGGCAATTGACCGGCTTCTACCTCGGCTGGCTCGGCGAGCCCGGCCGTGGCATGGCGCTTTCCACCGGCGAAGTGAAGTTCAAGGGCATGGTTCGTCCCCACACCAAGCTTCTCGAATACGGCATCGACTTCAAGCGCGTCATGCGCGGCCGGCTCGTGCTTGGCACCGCCGACGGCTGGCTGAAGGCCGATGGCGAGACTATCTATCAGGCAACCGACCTGCGTGTCGGTCTGTCCAAGGATAAGGCCGAGTAGTCCAGGCCTGCCTGCACCGAACGAAAATAAAGAAAAGGTCAGTATCATGAGACGGGTTGTTGTCACGGGCCTCGGCATCGTTTCCTCGATCGGAAACAACGCGGACGAAGTCACGGCGTCGCTGCGCGATGCAAAGTCGGGCATCACGTTTTCTCCCGATTTCGCGGAGAACGGCTTCAAGTGCCAGGTCTGGGGCGCCCCGTCGCTCGATCCGACCGAGCTCGTCGACCGTCGCGCCATGCGCTTCCTGTCGCAGGGCGGCGCCTGGAACCACGTGGCGATGAAACAGGCAATCGCCGACTCCGGCCTCGAAGAAACCGTCGTTGCCCGCAACGAACGCACCGGCATCATCATGGGCTCGGGCGGTCCGTCCACCCGCACGATCGTCGAAGCGGCCGACATCACCCGCAAGAATGTGAGCCCGAAGCGCATCGGCCCGTTCGCCGTTCCGAAGGCGATGTCGTCCACGGCATCCGCAACGCTCGCCACCTGGTTCCAGATCCACGGCGTCAACTACTCGATCTCCTCGGCCTGCTCGACCTCGGCGCACTGCATCGGCAACGCCGCTGAGATGATCCAGTGGGGCAAGCAGGACGTGATGTTTGCCGGCGGCCATGAAGATCTTGACTGGACCATGTCCAACCTCTTCGACGCCATGGGCGCCATGTCCTCGAAATACAACGAGACGCCAGCGACCGCGTCCCGTGCCTATGACGTCAACCGCGACGGCTTCGTCATTGCCGGCGGCGCCGGCGTTCTCGTTCTCGAAGAGCTTGAGCACGCCAAGGCCCGCGGTGCGAAGATCTACGCCGAAATCGTCGGCTACGGCGCGACCTCCGACGGCTACGACATGGTGGCCCCCTCGGGCGAAGGCGCGATCCGCTGCATGCGTCAGGCGCTTTCGACGGTGAAGGGCGATGTCGACTACATCAACACGCACGGCACCTCGACGCCGGTTGGCGACAGCAAGGAAATCGGCGCGATCCGCGAAGTGTTCGGCAGCAAGATGCCGCACATCCAGTCGACCAAGTCGCTGACCGGCCACTCGCTGGGTGCTGCCGGCGTGCAGGAATCGATCTACGGCCTCCTGATGATGCAGGCCGGCTTCATCGGCGAAAGCGCGCATATCACCGAACTCGACCCCGAATTCGACGGCGTTCCGATCGTTCGCAAACGCATCGACAATGCCAAGATCGATACGGTTCTGTCGAACTCCTTCGGCTTCGGCGGCACCAATGCGACGCTCGTCTTCCAGCGCTACAACGGATAACACCATGACGGGACTGATGACCGGAAAGCGTGGCCTCATCATGGGTGTGGCCAACAGCCATTCCATTGCCTGGGGCATTTCCAAGGCGCTTGCGGCGCAAGGGGCGGAACTCGCCTTCACCTACCAGGGCGAGGCGCTGGGCAAGCGTGTCAAGCCGCTTGCCGGCGAGCTCGGCTCGGACTTCCTGCTGCCTTGCGATGTCGAGGACATTGCGTCCGTCGATGCCGTGATCGATGCGATCAAGGAACGCTGGGGCAATCTCGACTTCATCGTGCATGCCATCGGCTTCTCCGACAAGAACGAGCTGAAGGGCCTCTATGCCGACACCTCGCGCGACAATTTCAGCCGCACGATGGTGATCTCCTGCTTCTCCTTCACCGAAATCGCCAAGCGTGCTGCCGAGCTGATGAATGACGGCGGCTCGATGCTGACGCTGACCTATGGCGGCTCGATGCGCGTCATGCCGAACTACAACGTCATGGGCGTTGCCAAGGCGGCGCTCGAGGCTTCCGTGCGTTACCTCGCGGCGGACTACGGCGTGCGCGGCATTCGCGTCAACGCGATCTCCGCCGGCCCGATCCGCACCCTTGCCGGCGCAGGTATTTCCGACGCCCGGGCGATGCTCTCCTGGCAGCAGAAGAATTCGCCGCTGCGTCGTACTGTCACCATCGACGACGTCGGCAATTCCGCGCTCTACCTGCTCTCGGACCTGTCGCGCGGCGTCACCGGCGAAATCCACTACGTCGATTCCGGCTACAACATCACCTCGATGCCGGCACTCGACACGTTGCGGACGGCCGACGTCGAGTAACACTCTCAACTTACCGGAAAACAGAACAAAGCCCGCGGACCGGCCTCGATCCGCGGGCTTTGTCATTCATTGAGCCGCTCAGGGAAATAGAAACAGTGCGAGCACGGCGACGACGATCGCCAGCACGATGAACCCCGTGTGCGTGCGCCGCCCCGGCTCCAGCGGCAGGTGATAGAGGCTCTTCAGGAACGACATGGGTACCTCGGAGGTCGCTCCATGTCCCTCGGCATGCTTGATGTCCTTGGCAACAGCCTCGGCCGCATCCTCGGTCAAGGGCGGCCTGTTCACTCCCCACGTCATGGCACTCATCCTCCGACGAGAAATACCGACGACGTCATGGTGAGCCCGAACAGGGGCGATGGCAACAGGCAAACTGTCGCTGCCCGTTGGCCGGAGCGCTACTGCATGTCTCCTTAAATCGACCTCGATTTAAGGACGAAGACATGCAGAAAATCAAAGTGCTACAGCGACCTTTGCGCGTCTGATAAGACGCGCGGCGCTGTAGGCCCGGAACGCAAAAAGCCGGGCGATTGCCCGGCTCCTTGCTTAATCCTTGATGGTCTTCAGCGCTTCGCCCAGAGCACCTTGAAGCGGGCGTTGCGGCAGGTTTCGCCGTATTCCTTGGAATTCTCGGCCAGTACCTGCTCGTAGGGCAGGCCGCGGTTGGCGACCAGCATCAGCTTTCCGCCCTGCTTCAGCGCCTTCAGCGCCGTCTTGATGATGGCAATGCCAAGCGCCGGCTCGGCGGCGTGGGCCTCATGGAAGGGCGGATTCATGACGATGAGATCGTACTTGTCGCGCGGCTCTTCGCTCGTCAGGTCGAACCAGTGGAAGCGCGCCGGCGTCGACGGCGCGTTTGCCATCATGTTGACGCGGGCAGCTTCGAGCGACTCATGGTCGGCTTCGAAGAGATCGACGCCCTTGAGGCCCGGCGAGGCTTCAGCGAGCTTGACGGCGAGATAACCCCAGCCCGCGCCGAAATCGGCGGCATGGCCGTGGAAATCGTTCGGCAGACGCGACGCGAGCAGTTCCGAACCCGCGTCGATGCGGTCGTGCGAGAACATGCCCGGCGAAGCCTCGAACAGGCCATCGACGCGTACCGGCACCTTGGCGAGCTTGTGCACCGCGTCGGTGACGTCTTCGGGACGGGTGAACCAGAAGGCGACGCCGTGATATTTCGGCAGATGATCGCCGTCCCATTCGAACTTGGCGATCCGCTTCTTCAGCGACTGGATGCCGTCTTCCTTGCCGCCGGCAACGACGATCAGGCCGCCCTCGCGGGTGCGCTTCAGCGCCTCGGCGATCCGGTCCTCATTCTCGCCCTTGTGCTTGCCACAGAGCACCAGCGTGACGTCGTAGTCCTCGCCGGTGATCTCGGGCGTCACATCGGCGCGCATGGCCTCCAGGGCGCGATAGAGCGGCCGCAGCGGCTGAACGGCGGCGATCGAGGCTTCGAAGCCCTTGGGCAGCCTGTAGCCCGCCTCAGCGCCGAGAAAGAGAACACGCTCGCCTTCGCCCGGGGGGTCGATCACACCGCTATCGAACGGGTAAAACAGGGTCTTCAATGCATCTCGGCTCATCGGTCTATCCGTCATCTTCCTACAAGAAAGGGGCGCGGAGCGTTCCGCCCCGCGCCCCGAATGCATTCGGGTGAAGCTCGCTTATTCGGCGGCTTCGCCGTCGCCCTTCTTCTCAGACTTCTCGGCAGCAACTTCCTTGCCGGTGGCCTGGTCGACGACCTTCATGGAAAGGCGAACCTTGCCACGCTCGTCGAAGCCCATGAGCTTGACCCAGACCTTGTCGCCTTCCTTGACGACGTCGGTCGTCTTGGCAACGCGCTCGGAAGCGAGCTGCGAGATGTGGACGAGGCCATCGCGGGCGCCGAAGAAGTTGACGAAGGCGCCGAAGTCGGCGGTCTTCACAACGGTACCTTCATAGATCTGGCCAACTTCCGGCTCGGCGACGATCGAGTGGATCCACTTGCGGGCCGCTTCGATTTCCTTGCCGGACGAGGAGGCGATCTTCACGGTGCCGTCGTCTTCGATGTTGATCTTCGCGCCGGTCTTCTCGACGATTTCGCGGATGACCTTGCCGCCGGAGCCGATGACTTCGCGGATCTTGTCGACCGGAATGTTCATGACTTCGATGCGCGGAGCGAACTCGCCGAGCTGGCCACGGCTTTCGGAAATGGCCTTGGCCATTTCGCCGAGGATGTGGAGACGGCCGCCCTTGGCCTGGTTGAGCGCAATGCCCATGATCTCTTCGGTGATGCCCTCGATCTTGATGTCCATCTGGAGCGAGGTGATACCAGCGTCGGTACCGGCAACCTTGAAGTCCATGTCGCCGAGGTGGTCTTCGTCGCCGAGGATGTCGGAGAGAACGGCGAAGCGCTCATCTTCCTTGATCAGGCCCATGGCGATACCGGCAACCGGCTTTGCCAGCGGAACGCCGGCGTCCATGAGAGCGAGCGAGGTGCCGCAAACCGTTGCCATCGACGACGAGCCGTTGGATTCGGTGATCTCGGATACGACACGCAGTGTGTAGGGGAACTGCTCGGCTTCCGGCAGCATCGGGCGAATAGCGCGCCAGGCGAGCTTGCCGTGACCGATTTCGCGACGGCCCGGGGAGCCCATGCGACCGGTTTCGCCGACCGAGAAGGGCGGGAAGTTGTAGTGCAGCATGAAGCGTTCTTTGTACATGCCGGTCAGGCTGTCGACATACTGTTCGTCTTCACCGGTGCCGAGCGTGGCAACGACGATCGCCTGCGTCTCACCGCGGGTGAAGAGCGCCGAACCGTGGGTACGCGGCAGAAGGCCGACTTCCGAGACGATCGGACGAACGGTTTCCAGATCGCGGCCGTCGATACGGCTCTTGGTGTCGAGGATGTTCCAGCGAACGATCTTGGCCTGCAGGTGCTTGAAGACGGCGCCGATGACTTCAGCGGTGTACTTGGGCTCCGCACCTTCCGGGAAGAAGTGTGCCTTTACCTTCGCCTTGACGGCATCGACGGCAGCGTAGCGGGCAGCCTTTTCGGTGATCTTGTAGGCGTCGCGCAGTTCGGCTTCGGCCATGCCGAGCATTTCGGCTTCCAGCGCGGAATGATCTTCCGGTTCGAATTCGCGCGGTTCCTTGGCAGCGACTTCAGCGAGCTTGATGATAGCGTCGATGACCGGCTGGAAGCCCTTCTGACCGAAGACGACGGCGCCGAGCATGACGTCTTCAGCCAGTTCCTTGGCTTCCGATTCGACCATCAGCACCGCTTCCTGGGTGCCGGCGACAACGAGGTCGAGCGTCGATTCGTCCATCTCGTCGAGATGCGGGTTCAGCACGTACTGGCCGTTGATGTAGCCGACGCGCGCGCCGCCGATCGGGCCCATGAACGGGACGCCCGACAGCGTCAGCGCTGCGGAAGCGGCAACCATCGACAGAACGTCGGGGTTGTTTTCGAGGTCATGCTGCATGACCGTGACGATGACCTGGGTATCGTTCTTGTAGCCATCGGGGAAAAGCGGACGGATCGGACGGTCGATCAGGCGCGAAACGAGCGTTTCGTTCTCGCTCGGACGGCCTTCGCGCTTGAAGTAGCCACCCGGGATCTTGCCGGCAGCGTAGGTCTTTTCCTGGTAGTTGACGGTCAGCGGGAAGAAGTCCTGGCCCGGCTTCGGCGACTTGGCCGAAACGACGGTGGCGAGAACGACGGTTTCGCCGTAGGTGGCGATGACGGCGCCGTCAGCCTGACGGGCGACCTTGCCGGTTTCGAGCTTGAGCTGACGCCCAGCCCATTCGATTTCAACCTTGTGGGTATCGAACATGTTCTGTCCTTCGTGTGCGGCGGACCTTTCCGCGGCTGTTGCAGCGCGGGTGGTCGAGGGGCCGCATGAAATGGCGCATCACGGGCAAGACAACGGGAGGCTTCACGCTTGAAATCGGCTTGTTTCCGCTTCACCGCGCCGCTTATCTGCGGCGTTGCGGCAAGCAGGGCCGAAGCATCCTGCAATCCTGCCCCATGACGGGCCATCGGTTGATCCGCGATACCGGCCCATCCGGTTCGCTGGATTCTCTCCGGGTGCCACGCTTCCTAAGCGGCCGGAGAGATCATTGGTCGAGCGTTTAACGCTCCATAAAAAAGCCGGCGGGCCGCAAAGACCCGCCGGATAAGTCGCTTAGCGACGGATGCCCAGGGCACCGATCAGCTTGGTGTAGCGCGCTTCGTCTTTCTTCTTCAGATAGTCGAGGAGCGAACGACGGCTGGAAACCATTGCGAGCAGACCACGGCGGGAATGGTTATCCTTCTTGTGGCCCTTGAAGTGTTCGGTCAGGTTGTTGATCCGTTCCGTCAGGATAGCAACCTGGACTTCCGGAGAACCGGTGTCGCCTTCAACGGTTGCAAATTCCTTGATGAGCTGAGCCTTACGCTCTGCAGCAATCGACATCGGATGATCCTTTCGATTTCGAGGATTTAGGGACGCCGTCAGCCGGGATGTCGTCCAGCTGCGGCCGTGAATGCAACGGGCATGCGCCTTTTGCTGGCGTGCCTATAAACGAATTGGATGAAAAAGGAAAGGGTCATGGACCTGCACCCCGATGGGCTTCCGGAGGGCCTCGGAAGCTTGTCGGTCGCGGCCAATTTCCGACGGTCGCGATCGACGCTCCGGCCGACCTTCGCGCCGTTTTTAAAGGGGCCCATCCGCATTCACGAATCTTCGTCCTTCGCCTCGCGCGGAATGGTGATCCGCCACTCGATGCCATCGGCATGCATCACCCGCTCCAGCGCGGCGTTCAGCGCCATGCCGAGCATGCGCTCCAGCACCAGTGTTCCGAAGCCCTTGCGGATCGGATCGGAGGGCTTGTCGGCGAGATCCGCGCCCTCCTCCCGCCAGCGAATGGCAATGCCTTCATCCTCCAGCGACCAGCTCAGCTTGACGACCCCGGTGGTGTTGGCGAGCGCTCCGTATTTGGTGGCGTTGGTCGCGAGCTCGTGCAGGGCCATGCCGAGGGTCTGGGCGATCTGCGTGTCGAGCCTCAGAGCCGGGCCGGAGAAGATCACGCGCTTCGGATCGTCAGGCGTAAACGGCTGCAACTGGTTCTGGGCGAGCTCGCGGAAATCGACCCCTTGCGCGGCGTTGGTGATCATCAGGTCGGTGGAGCGCGCGAGTCCGGCAATGCGCTTGCGGAAGCTGTCGGCGAAGTCCGACGCGCTCTCGGCCGAATAGACCGATTGGTTCAGCATCGACTGGATGACGGTAAGCTGGTTCTTCGAGCGATGCGCCACCTCGCGCATGAGGAAGCGGATCTCGTTTTCAGCCTTGCCGCGCGCCGCCGCTGCCCGTGCGAGCGCTGCCGAGACCTGCTCGACCTCCGAGATCATGTGCGGCCGCGATTCGATCCGTTCGCCGGCGCCGAGACGGCGCGCATCCTGCGCCACGAGCTTGACGCCCTGCGACAACAGCCGCGCAATCGCCAGCGAGCCGGCAATCGCGATGCCCGCGAAGATGATGCCGCCGAGCGACAGCCACAGGAACGACCAGACGGCCGGTGCATCGACGGTCGCGCTAGGCGCCCAGGCGATGATCCGCCATCCCGTGACGACGGAAAACTCGGTCGCGACGCGATATTTAGTGCCGTTTTCCTTGATGTTGCGGACACCGATGCTGATCGCCGGCACCTTGTCGAGGAAGAACGGTTCCCCGGCCTTGACGGCCGCATCCGACGAGATGATGACCTTGCCTGCGCCATCGACCAGTGCCGCGTTCCAACCGGGAGAAAGCGTGTCGCGGTTGACGGCCTTGGCCATGTTCTCGGCGTTTTGCGTCAGCGTCAGCAGATACTCCTCACCGGTCGCCAATTTCGCCGGCAGATAGACGTTGAAAACCCACTTTCCCGCGGTCTGGCCAAAGAAGACGTTGGAGACGAGCGGCGCACCATTGTTGGTGAAGGCCCGCTCGACCGAGCCCGTATCCGAGGCTTTGCTGAGTTGCGCACCGAAAGGCACCCTGGTGTTGAGCCGCTGGTTGTGCTTGCGGTCGATGACGATCAGGTAGGAGTCCGTTTCGGCGAGCGCCGTGGCGGCCCTGCGGTAGAAGGCCTCCATATTGCCGTCTTCGATCTCTTGCGATGTCGACAGCACCTTGAGCGTCGTCAGCATGCCCTCGATGTCACGTTCGACGATGCGCGTCACCGACCCGGTCGAAGCCTGCAGCAGCGCCGTGATCACCTGTTCCTGCTGGTCGACGCTGCGCTTCAGCACGACGAGCGAAAAAATGAAGGCCGGAACGATGGCCACCAGGAGCAGCGACGTCAGATAAAAACTGAACGGCCGGGTCAGGCGATGACGAACGAGATCGACGATCGTCGCCAGACCGTTCGCAGCCTTCCGCTTTTCTTCGTCCAGCACGCCCGTCACCTCAGTCGCCCTTCTTCGTTCCGCACCGGCACACAGCCGCTTTCGGCGCGCGCCGCAAGAGACGGTGCGATCGGCAGTCGGCTCCGGAGCACGGGACGGAAACGGAATCACCTCGGATGGATTGGAAGCCCATGCCGGGGATCATGCGTCAAGGATGGGGCAAAGGCAAACGCTTCCGGGCGCTTAGCCGGTGGCGAAAACACGCTTCGGGCGGAACTCACCCTCGGCGATCTCACCGATGGCGACCAGCTTGCCGCGTGCCGTCGCATAGGCTTCAGGCGTCGCAAGCGGCGCATCGCGGCCGCGCAGGATGATGGGATTGCCCATTCTCAGGCGGTGCGCCTGATCATCGTTGACGGCAACATGCGGAAGGTTGGAAAGCGCTTCACCGGTCTCGATCAGATAGGCGTCGAGCGCCGCCAGGCGTTCTTCGTCGCTCTCGATTTTCTCCAGCGCCACCAGATCGGCGAGCGGCACCATGTCCTCTTCACCAAACGGTGCGACAAAGGTGCGGCGCAGCGAGGCGATGTGGCCGAAACAACCGAGATCGCGACCCATGTCACGCGCGAGCGAACGCACATAGGTGCCCTTGCCGCACTCGATTTCGAAATGCGCGAGGTTGGGAGCGGCACCCAAGAGCGTCAGCCGGTGCACCTCGACCTCGCGGGCCGGAATTTCGACCGTTTCGCCATCGCGGGCGAGATCGTAGGCGCGCTCGCCATCGATCTTGATCGCAGAGAACTGCGGCGGCACCTGGCTGATGACGCCGGTATATTTCGGCAGCAGCGCGCGGATCGCCTCTTCGTTCGGTCGTTCGGTCGAGGAATGCGTGACCTCGCCTTCGAGATCGTCGGTCGAGCGTTCCTCGCCCCAGGCAACGGTGAATTCGTAGATCTTGCGGCCGTCCATCACGTAAGGAACGGTCTTCGTCGCATCACCGAGTGCAATCGGCAACATACCGGACGCCAACGGGTCGAGCGTGCCGGCATGACCGGCCTTCTGGGCCTTGAACAGCCACTTGATCTTCGAGACGGCTTCAGTGGAGCCGAAGTCAAGCGGCTTGTCGAGGATCAGCCAGCCCGAGATCGGGCGGCCCTTGGGCTTACGCGGTTTGGACATGAAATCTACTATTCTTCGTCTTCGCTGGACTGGTCGAGATCGCGGCTGACTTCCGGCGAGCGCAGCAGCTCATCGATCTTCTTGTAGTTGTCGAAGCTCGTATCGTCGCGGAAACGAACGTCGGGCATGTATTTCATCTGCCGAAGCTGGGGGCCGAGGCGGCCGCGAATGTACTTGGCATTGCGGTTCAGCGCGTCGATGACTTCGTCATGGTTGGGCACGCCGAGCGGCGTGACATAGGCCGTGGCGATCTTCAGATCCGGCGACATGCGCACTTCCGAGATCGCGATGACGGTCTTCTCGATCACGGGATCGCGGACCTCGCCGCGCTGCAGAACCTGGGTGATGGCAGCGCGCACCTGTTCGCCGACGCGCAGCATGCGCTGTGAAGGGGCAGAGGATGTGGCTTTGGTCATGGACGGTACCTCAAAAAAATGCGAGCGCCGAAGGACAACCCGGCGCCCGCATAATCTCTAATCGGACGGTTCTTAAAGCGTCCGCGTGATGTGCTCTACGCGGAAGCACTCGATCGTATCGCCGGCGCGGATGTCTTCGTAGTTCTCGAAGGCCATACCGCACTCCTGACCGACGTTGACTTCCGAGACTTCGTCCTTGAAGCGCTTGAGGGTCTTGAGCTTGCCTTCGTGGATAACGACGTTGTCGCGAACCAGACGGACGCCGACGCCACGCTCGACCTTGCCTTCGGTGACGCGGCAACCCGCGACCTTGCCGACCTTGGTGATGTTGAACACCTCCAGGATTTCGGCGTTGCCGAGGAAGGTTTCGCGGCGCTCCGGCGAGAGCAGACCGGACATCGCCGCCTTCACGTCATCCACCAGATCGTAGATGATGTTGTAGTAGCGGATTTCGATGCCGGCACGCTCGGCTGCCGAACGGGCCTGCGCGTTGGCGCGGACGTTGAAGCCGATGATCGCAGCGTTCGACGCCTCGGCGAGCGAGATGTCGGACTCGGTGATACCACCGGCACCCGAATGCACGATGCGCGCACGCACTTCGTCGGTTCCGAGCTTGTCGAGAGCACCGGCGATCGCTTCGATCGAACCCTGCACGTCGCCCTTGATGACCAGCGGGAACTCCTTGAGACCGGAGGTCTGGAGCTGGGTCATCATCTGCTCGAGCGAACCGCGCGAGCCCGACTGACGGGCAACCTGCTTCTCGCGGGCGAGACGCTGGCGGTATTCCGAAATCTCGCGGGCGCGGCTTTCGTTTTCGACGACGGCGAACTTGTCACCGGCCGCCGGCGTACCCGAAAGACCGAGAACCTCGACCGGCATCGACGGACCGGCTTCCTTGACGTGCTCACCCTTGTCGTTGACCAGAGCGCGTACACGGCCCCACTGGTCGCCGGCGACGATGATCTGGCCAGGACGCAGCGTGCCCTTCTGGACGAGGACGGTTGCAACCGCACCGCGACCACGGTCAAGCTCGGCTTCAACCACCGTACCTTCGGCCGTCCGGTTCGGATTGGCGCGCAAATCGAGGATTTCGGACTGCAGCAGGATCGCTTCCAGCAGCTTGTCGAGGTTGGTGCCGTTCTTCGCGGATACTTCCACGTCGAGAACTTCACCGCCCATGGATTCGACGAAGACTTCGTGCTGCAGCAGCTCGGTGCGAACCTTCTGCGGGTTCGCCGTCGGCTTGTCGACCTTGTTGATCGCCACGATGATCGGAACACCGGCCGCCTTGGCGTGGTTGATCGATTCGATCGTCTGCGGCATCACGCTGTCGTCGGCCGCAACCACCAGGATCGCGATGTCGGTCGCCTGGGCACCGCGGGCACGCATGGCGGTGAACGCCGCGTGGCCGGGGGTGTCGATGAAGGTGATCTTGTTGCCGTTCTGCTCGACCTGATAGGCGCCGATGTGCTGGGTGATGCCACCGGCTTCGCCGGCCACCACGTTGGCGTGGCGGATCGCATCAAGCAGCGAGGTCTTGCCGTGGTCGACGTGACCCATGATCGTGACGATCGGCGGACGCGGCAACAGCTCCTCATCGGAATCGGTCACGTTGAAGATGCCTTCCTCGACGTCGGATTCCGAAACGCGCTTGACCGTATGGCCGAATTCGCCGGCGATGAGTTCAGCCATATCGGCGTCGATCAGATCGCCGGGCTTCATCATCTGGCCTTCCTTCATCAGGTACTTGATGACGTCGACGGCGCGTTCAGACATGCGCTGCGACAGTTCCTGAATGGTGATGGTCTCAGGCAGGATGACTTCGCGCGAGATCTTCTCGCGGGTTTCCTGCATCTGGCTGCGCTTGAACTTCTCCTGGCGGCGACGCATGGCCGACAGCGAACGGGCGCGCTGGCCGCCATCCTCGTCGACGGCAGCGGTCAGCGTCAGCTTGCCCTGGCGACGACCGTCGTCGGCCTTCGGGCGGGCAGGAACCTTGGCAGGCTCAGGACGCACGACCTTGCCGCGTGCCGGGCCCGCGCCCGAACGCGGACCACGATCGTCATCCTTTTCGTTGTCGACCTTACGGCCGCGCAGAGCGCCGGCCGGAGCCGGGGTCGGAAGTCCAGTTGCCGCTTCAGCAGGCCGTGCAGCCTGCGGGCGGTTGTCGACGCGACGCTCAGTGGAAGCCGGTGCGCGAGCTGCCACGGGGCGCTCTTCGACAACCTCTTCGGCCTTTGCTTCAGGCTCGACAGCCGGGCGGGCCGCTTCTTCAGCGGCGCGGCGTGCGGCCTCTTCCTTCTCCTGAAGGAGACGGGCTTCTTCCTCGCGCTTGCGGCGTGCTTCGTTCTCGGCGCGGATGACCGCTTCTTCGGCATCGCGGATCTGCGCTTCGGCGAGAGCACGGCGGCGCGCATCGATCTCACCGGCGGAAAGCTGGTTCAGAACGACACCCACACGCGGACGGTTGGCCTGATTGGCTTCCTGGCGCGTCGAGTGCTGCTGCGGCTGCGGGGCCGGGCGGCCGGAAGGCTGCGGCTGAGCCGGACGCTGTTCGACCGGGCGTGCTGCGGGAGCCGCGGCGACCGGCGTGATCGGACGCTCGTCCTTGGGGCGATGGAAGGGGCGTTTCTTGGTTTCGACCACGACCGCCTTGGTGCGGCCACGGCCCATGTCCTGACGCACGGTCCCCTGCGAAACCCCGTGGGGTTTCAGGGTCAGCGTCTTCTTGCCTGCTGCGCTGCCTGTCTTGTCGTCGTTGTTGTCGGTCATTCCGTTCCGTTCCTAGCGATCAGGGCCGGATGCGTATCACCTGACCCTGTCTTCCAAATTGTCTCAAACAATGTACGCGATGCCAGACTGTGCTGGTGACGCGGGTCATTGCTGTGGCTTGCCAGCGCCGCCGTCGGCCCGGACCGGGACGGATCCTCGGTACTTTTCGAGCATGATTGCGCGCTTCACTACACCCTCACCCGCCTGCCCTGCAAGCGCTGCGGCATGGATAAAAGCATTACTTCCTAAAAGGCCCTCCATTTCCGCCCCGGTGAAGGGACGGAACGAAGGTATTTCCATTTCATCGTCGGCCACGAAGCTCATCGCCTTGCGGGCCTGGTCTATCTTCCGCACACCGTCGGCTGCAGCGTCGGCCGCATGGAACACGGCAAGCGCTGCAAGACCGCGCACGGCCTGCTCCGTCTTCGTCGCGCCGGAGATGAACTGGGCCGCCTTGCGCGCCATGTTCATCATGCCGGCCAACTGCTCGGCGAGCAGCCGGTCGACGTCGTCGGCGAGCGTCGCGTCGGCCTTGACGTCCGCCTTCAGGGCGCGGGCGAAGAACTTCTTCGCCACCGCCTTTTCAACGAGCGCCCGCTCGGCCTTCACCCAGCAGCCGCGTCCCGGAAGCTGGCGCTTCAGATCGGGAACGACGCGACCGTCGGGCCCGGCAACGAAGCGGATCAACTCATCCGGCGAACCGCTTTCGCGGGTGACGATGCACGTCCGCGTGCTGCCGCTCCGATCCTTCGGGCCCCCATCCAAGGGCAATGTGTCCGAAGGCAGGCTGTCGGCATCATCAGAGGCGGTCATCGTCCTTAAGCGTCCTGCTCGGCGCCTTCGGCAACGTCGATCGGCTCTTCGCCTTCGACCTCATCGCTTGCCAGGTCCTCTTCCGTGATCCAGCCGGCCGCGAGGCGGGCCTGAACGATCATGGCTTCGGCTTCGGCGCGCGAAACGTCGAACTTCGAGAAGGTGCCCTCGAAGCGCTTGGTCTCGCCGTCCTTGCGTTCGCTCCAGCCGACGAGGTCGTCAGCGGCGCAGCCGGCAAAGTCTTCGATCGTCTTGATGCCTTCTTCGCCGAGCGCAACGAGCATCTGGCTCGTCAGGCCGTCGATCGAGCGCAGCTCGTCGGCAACGCCGAGTTCCTTGCGCTTGGCATCCATTTCCGCTTCGAGCTTGTCGAGGAATTCGCGCGCACGGGTCTGGATTTCGGTAGCGGTCTCCTCGTCGAAGCCATCGATCGACGAGATTTCGTCGAGGTCGACATAGGCAAGCTCCTCGACGGCGGCAAAGCCTTCGGACGCCAGAACCTGGCCGACCATTTCGTCGACGTCGAGCGCGTCCATGAACAGGTTGGTGCGCTCGGTGAATTCCTTCTGGCGACGCTCGCTCTCTTCCTGTTCGGTGAGGATGTCGATGTCCCAGCCGGTCAGCTGCGAGGCGAGGCGAACGTTCTGGCCGCGACGGCCGATGGCGAGCGAAAGCTGCTCGTCCGGAACGACCACTTCGATGCGCTCCGCATCTTCGTCGAGAACGACCTTGGCCACTTCCGCCGGCTGCAGCGCGTTGACGATGAACGATGCCGGATCCTGCGACCACGGAATGATGTCGATCTTTTCGCCCTGCAGTTCGCCGACGACGGCCTGAACGCGCGAACCGCGCATACCGACGCAGGCGCCGACCGGGTCGATCGACGAGTCGTTGGAGACAACGGCGATCTTGGCGCGCGAACCCGGGTCACGGGCAACCGACTTGATCTGGATGATGCCGTCGTAGATCTCAGGCACTTCCATGGTGAAGAGCTTCACCATGAACTGCGGATGGGTACGCGACAGGAAGATCTGCGGGCCGCGCTGTTCGCGGCGAACGTCGTAGACGAAGGCGCGGACGCGGTCGCCGTAGCGCATGTTTTCGCGCGGGATCATCTCGTCGCGGCGGATGATGCCTTCGCCACGGCCGAGGTCGACGATGACGTTGCCGTATTCGACGCGCTTGACCGTGCCGTTGACGATCTCGCCGACGCGATCCTTGAATTCGTCGAACTGGCGATCACGCTCGGCTTCGCGAACCTTCTGGACGATGACCTGCTTGGCAGACTGGGCGGCGATGCGGCCGAAGTCCATCGGCGGCAGCGGGTCGGCGATGAAATCGCCGAGCTTGGCGTCCGGATTGCGATCGCGAGCAAGCTCGAGCGGGATCTGCGTGGAATAGTCGTCAGCCTTTTCGACCACTTCCAGAAGACGCTGCAGGCGGATTTCACCGGTCTTCGAGTTGATGTCGGCGCGGATGTTCGATTCCGACCCATAGCGCGAGCGGGCGGCCTTCTGGATCGCATCGGCCATTGCGGCCAGAACGATCTCGCGGTCGATCACCTTTTCACGCGCGACGGCATCCGCGATCTGCAGAAGCTCGAGCCGGTTAGCACTGACTGCCATGTCTTATCTCCGTTGGGTTGCAGGGGGCTTCACGCTCCGCCCGACTTATTCCTCAATAGGTGAATCTTCGTCTTCGAAATTCTCGTTCGCGGCGCGCTCGGCCTTCGCCTTCTTGTCGGCCGTCAGCGCATCACGGATCAGATCGTCGGTCAGGATCAGCCGCGCTTCGGCAAGCGTGGTGAACGGGATGACGACGACAGGTTCCTCGCCGTACGCGGGCTGGTCGCGCTCAAGCCGGAAACCATCGTCATCGACGGAAACGATCTTGCCGCGGAACCGCTTGCGGCCATCGACCAGAACCGACGTCTCGCATTTCAGCAGGTGCCCCTGCCAGCGGAAGAAGTCGGACTTGCGCACCATGGGACGGTCGATGCCGGCCGACGACACTTCGAGATGATACGCCTTGTCGATCGGATCTTCCACATCGAGCACCGGCGAAATGGCCTTGGAGATCTCTTCGCAGTCTTCGACGGTCATGGTGCCGTCGTTGCGCTCGGCCATGATCTGCAACGTCAGGCCGTTCTGGCCGGACATGCGCACGCGCACCAGGCGGTAACCCATCGGCACGATGACCGGCTCGATGATGTCGGCGATGCGCTGGTCGAGACCGGTTTCGGTGATCAGGCGCGGTTCATTTGCATTTTCAGCCGTTGTCGTATCGGACAAACGATCATCTCCTCATCGGACCGGCTAATAAAAAAGAGCGGGTCCTGACGGGCCCACTCTTCATCTACCGATCAAGAATTTGAGGCTCATATACGCTTCATCGCCGCAAATTGCAAGGCATTGGGCCGTGCGCTCCAAATGCGCCGATCCGCTCGCAGACGACGATCTTCGACAACAAGGTCAATTTCAGCGGGTGGCACTTCGCGTCCTCGGGCCTATAACAGGGATAGAACCGCTTCGAGACGACAATCAAGGACAAGAGAGAAGACGAGGTGCCCCACCGTAATTCGCCGCTTGCACCCTTTAAGCACGACATCTTCCGCACGATCTGGATCGCGAGCCTCGCATCCAACTTCGGCGGCCTCATCCAATCGGTCGGCGCCGCCTGGCTGATGACCTCGATCTCACCGTCGGCAAACATGGTGGCACTGGTGCAGGCCTCGACCTCGCTGCCGATCATGCTCTTCTCGCTCATCTCGGGCGCGCTTGCCGATAATTTCGATCGGCGGCGGATCATGCTGGTGGCGCAGTGTTTCATGCTCTCCGTCTCGGCGCTTCTGACCATCTGCGCCTATGTCGGACTGATCACGCCCTGGCTGCTCCTGCTCTTCACCTTCCTCATCGGCTGCGGCACGGCGCTCAACAACCCATCCTGGCAGGCCTCGGTCGGCGACATGGTCCCGCGCGACGACCTGCCGGCGGCAGTCGCGCTCAACAGCATGGGCTTCAACATCACCCGCAGCGTCGGCCCGGCGATCGGCGGCGCGATCGTCGCCGCGGCGGGGGCTGCCGCCGCCTTCTTCGCCAATACGCTCAGCTATTTCGCGATCCTCTTTGCGCTGGTGCGCTGGCGGCGGGAAGTGCCGACGAACACCTTGCCGCGTGAGACGCTCGGCCGCGCCATATCCGCGGGCCTGCGCTATGTCGCGATGTCGCCGAACATCGGCAAGGTTCTGCTGCGCGGTTTTCTCTTCGGTCTTTCGGCAAGCGCGATCCTCGCACTCTTGCCGCTCGTCGCCCGCGACCTCGTTCAAGGCGGGCCGCTCACCTACGGCCTGATGCTCGGCGCCTTCGGCCTCGGCGCGATCGGCGGGGCGCTGCTCAGTGCGCGATTGAGGGAGAAGCTGTCGAGCGAGGCGATCGTGCGTATCGCCTTCACCGGCTTTGCTGCGAGCGCCGCGATCACGGCCTGGAGCACCTATGCCTGGCTCAGCTGTCTCGTGCTGCTCGTCTCCGGCGCCTGCTGGGTGTTGGCGCTTTCGCTGTTCAACACGACCGTGCAGCTCTCGACGCCGCGCTGGGTCGTTGGCCGGGCGCTATCGCTCTACCAGACTATGACCTTCGGCGGCATTGCTGGCGGCAGCTGGCTCTGGGGCACGGCGGCCGAACAATATGGTGCCGCCAATGCGCTGATGGGCTCCTGTCTGCTGATGTTCGCTGGGGTCGTGGTCGGCTTCCGGCTGCCGCTACCGGAGTTCACTTCGCTCAATCTCGATCCGCTCAACCGCTTCAACGAACCGCCGCTCGAACTGGACCTGAAGCCGCGCAGCGGCCCGATCGTCATCATGATCGACTACGAGATCGCCGACAACGATATCCCCGAGTTCCTCACGACCATGGCGGAACGCCGGCGCATCCGTATTCGCGACGGTGCGGGACACTGGGCGCTGATGCGCGACCTCGAAAACCCGACGACCTGGACCGAGACCTACCACGTGCCGACCTGGGTCGAATATGTGCGCCACAACCAGCGCCGTACCCAGGCCGACGCCGCCGTCGGCGACAAGCTGACGGCGCTGCACAGCGGTGCAGCACCACCGCGCGTGCACCGGATGATCGAACGCCAGACGATCGTGCCGACGCACTACGAGCGCTACAAACGCCAGGTCGATGTCGACATGCACTAGATCATTTCATTGTTTCATCGAAACACTGAAGTGATCTAAGTCTTTGAAACTACGCAATTCCGGACGGAAAATCGTTTCCCACTTTTCCTGGAATTGCTCTAAATGCCGTTGTCGCCCCCCACGCTGACATCGACCAATGCAACGAAAGAGGCCCGTCACGCAGGGCCTCTTTCGGTTCAGCGGTTCAGCTTGAGAGAGCGTCGACGCCTCTGGTTGAAATTGCCTTAGCGCAGCTTCGCCTTCAGCGAGGCATTGGGGAAGCAGGTGGCGGCAAGCCCGCTCTTTGCCTGCCAGTCACCGAGAGAGCGGCGCGTCTTGTAGCCGGGAAGGCCGTCGACCTTGCCGACGTCGTAGCCCTTGGCGACGAGCGCCTTCTGCATGGCGAGAACGTCCGAGCGCAGCATGTTGCCGACATCGCCCCAGCTCCCGCGGAACGCACCGCCGCCGGTGGCGATGCGGTCGGCGAGATTGCCGATGAACAGCGCATAGAGGTCGGAGTTGTTGTACTCCTTGAGCACATAGAAATTCGGCGTAACGATGAATTCCGGCCCATGCCGGCCGGCCGGCACCAGCATCATAGACGACGCCGACAGTTCATGCGACGGGAAGGCCTTGCCGGAAATCCGCGTGATGCCCTTGTTGGCCCAGTCCGAAATCGGCCGTGCGAGGTCCGGGCCTTCCTGTGCGCAGGAGACGGCGTCGGGAATCGACACCTCGAAGCCCCAGTCGCGGTTGCGCTGCCAGCCCTTCTTGACGAGATAGTTGGCGATCGAGGCTAGGCTGTCCGGCACCGAATTCCAGATGTCGCGGCGGCCGTCGCCGTCGAAGTCGACGGCATATTGCAGGAAGCTCGACGGCATGAACTGCGGCTGGCCCATGGCGCCGGCCCAGGAGCCGCGCATCGCCGTCTCGTCGACGTCGCCGCTGTCGAGAATGTGCAGCGCCGAGATCAGCTCGCGTCTGAAAAGGTCGGGCCGCGTCGACATGAAGGCCTTGGTCGCCAGCACGTCGACGACCGGATAGGGGATCTTGGCGCGGCCGAAGCCGGACTCACGGCCCCAGATCGCCACAACCACCGAGGCCGGCACGCCATAGGTGCGCTCGATCTTCTTCAGGGTCGAGGCATGGGTGGAAGCAAGGCTGCGGCCGGTTGCCGCCAGACCTTGCAGGCGCTTCTCCGAGAAGTAGTTGCCGGGCGAGGAAAACTCGGCCTGGCTCTGCTTCTGCTCTTTCGGCTTCGGGAAGCCGGGAGGCGCCAGATCCGGCAGGTCCCAGTTGAGCTTCACGTCGGCGAAGGCGGCCTTGAACGAACCGGCAGAAATGCCCGCCTTCTGCGCTTCCGGCCAGAGATCGTTCTGAAGCCAGGCGCGAAACTCCGCCTCGACATCCGCCTTCGTCGCGGCATGCGCGAACCCCAGCCAGCCACAGAGCAAAAAGGTCGAAAGTGAAAGAAGTCTCAGCATAAGGCTTCCCTGTCGGTTGGATCGCGGGGTTCGAAAATAGCGTCAGATCGACGTGCGGGCGCGAAGGGCGGCTGCCAGCGTGCCTTCGTCGAGATAGTCGAGTTCGCCGCCAACAGGCACGCCATGGGCAAGCCGGGTGATCTTCACTTCCATGCCCTCGAGCTGGTCGGTGATGTAGTGCGCCGTGGTCTGGCCCTCGACCGTCGCATTCACGGCGATGATCAGTTCGCGGACGCCGCCATTGGCGACGCGCTGGACAAGTCCTTTGATGTTGAGGTCTTCAGGACCGACACCGTCGAGCGGGGAGAGCGTGCCGCCAAGCACGTGATAGGCGGCGTTCATCGCGCCGGCGCGCTCCAGCGCCCAGAGGTCGGAAACGTCCTCGACGACGATGATGACCGACTGGTCGCGACGCTCGTCCGAGCAGACGGTGCAGGGATCGATCGTATCGACATTGCCGCAGCAGGAGCAAATGCGGACCTTACGGTGGGCCTCGCCCATCGCGTCGGCGAGCGGCCCCAGCAACTGGTCCTTCTTCTTGACGAGATGGAGGGCGGCGCGCCGTGCCGAACGCGGCCCGAGCCCCGGGACTTTTGCCAGGAGCTGGATGAGTTTTTCGATTTCGGGGCCGGTGACTCGTTTTGCCATGCGGCGCTTTTAGCCCATATCGAGCCCGAACGGAATCGACTTCGCACACTGCAATGGGCCATCGCAAAGGGCGCAGGAGAAATCGGCGTGCATTCGACGAGGGCGCAATCTATTGTTGATCGCAGCAGATGGAGGCTCCGATGACCAATACGCCTTTCCGCTATGCAGCCCCCAGCGATGAATGCGATCTGATCATGAAAGGCGGCATCACTTCGGGTGTCGTCTTCCCGCGCGCCATTACCGAACTCGCGACCCGCTACCGCTTCATGCACATCGGCGGCACATCGGCCGGTGCGATTGCCGCCGTCATGACAGCCGCTGCCGAATACCGACGCCAAAGTGCCGCAACGGCGGACGAAAAGAACGCTGGCTTCGCGCTGATCGATGCGATGCCGAAGGAGCTGGCCGCCAATCTCCCGACCTTCTTCCAGCCATCGGCGGAAACAGCGCCGCTCTTTCGCGTCGGGATGGCGATGGTGCGAACGCAGGGAAGCAAGGTGGCGGCGGCAGGCCTGGAGGCCCTCAGGGTTTTTCACTTGGCGTTGCTTCTTGCCGCCCTCCCCGGCCTCGCGCTGATCGTCGCCGGCATCGCCGCGACCGACTGGGCGCTTGGCATCCTGGGGGCGCTCGTCGTCCTGATCGGCGCGATGGCGATGTTGACCTATCAGCTCTATCGCGCGGTCGCGGTGGTGTTGCCGGCCCACGACTTCGGCCTATGCAGCGGCCTGACCCAACCGGGCGCGAAGAAACCTGCATTCACCAACTGGATTGCCGAGCGGATCGAAGCCATTGCCGGCCCGGTTCGCTCCGACGGAGAAGCGCGGCCTTTGACGATCGGCGATCTCGATCGCTACGAGATCACGTTGAAGAGCGTCACCACCGATCTCTCTTCGCGGCGGCCTTACGAGCTACCCTTTGGCGACCGGGTGCACAATTACCGCAAGTCGGAATTCGAAAGGCTGTTTCCGCCGTCCATCATGAGCTACCTCCTGAAGGAGAGCAAACCACGCGACATCGTAGGGCCGGACGGCGTGCGGGATTACTACCAGCTACCGCCGGCAAGGAAGCTGCCGGTGGCGATCATCGCCCGCATGAGTCTCAGCTTCCCCGGATTGATCCGCGGCGTTCCACTCTATCGCTACGATTATTCCCTGCGCGCGGCAGCCCGGCGCGATCCGTCAACCCATATCCGCTGCCTGTTTTCCGATGGCGGCATCACCAGCAATTTCCCGATCCATTTGTTCGACGGACTGCTGCCCGGTCGCCCGACCTTCGGTATTTCGCTGGCGAGTTACGATCCGAGGCGCCATGGAGAGGATGAGGACGGATCAGGTGGCAGCCGCGTGCACCTGCCGCGCCGTACGGCCGAAGGCAAGGCGACGCCGGTCTATCCGGTCGAGGGACTTTTCGCCTTCGTCGGCGCTATCCTCGACACAGCCCGCAACTGGCAGGACACGCTACAGAGCCAGCTCCATGGCTACAGCGAACGCATTGTCGAGGTGAGGCTCGACGATGCCAAGGAAGGCGGGCTCAATCTCGACATGGATGGAGAAACCGTGAATTTCCTGAGTATGCTCGGCGGCAAGGCCGGCGACGTCGTGCTCAAGAATTTCGACTTCAACGAACATCGATGGCGCCGGGCGATGACGATGCTGCCGACACTTTCCGAGTCGCTGCGCAAGCTGTCCAATCGTTACATGGAACCGGCGACCGAGCGCAGGATCGACTATCCGGCGATCCTGACGGAATACGATCCGACCGGCCTCGTCGGCGTTACAAAGGCTGATCGCCTAGCGCTGAACGAGCTTACCCAGAAGCTCGCAGCCATAGGCGCCGAACTCGATCGGCGCCCGATTCCTCCACCTTCCAGCCAGAAGGTGGATCTCAGGATCACCGCCAGCATGGATACCAATCCACGCGGGGCGAACCCTCCGCGGCCGGACACGCCACCGGCGCCCAATCAATAGAGCGGGATGCGGAATAATGCGTGCGGTTTTCCGAACGCACCGCGCTCCAACTCGTTCAAACCGGTCAGAACGGCAGCTTCATGCCGGGCGGGATCGGCAGGCCGGCGGTCAGTTCGGCGGTCTTTTCCGCCTGGACGGCTTCGGCCTTGTCCTTGGCGTCCTTGTGGGCGGCGACGATCAGGTCTTCGAGGATCTCGACGTCGTCTTCCTTGAAGAGCGAAGGATCGATCTTCAGGCTCTTGAGGGTGCCCTTGCCGTCGAGGCGGACGGTCACCAGACCACCGCCGGACGTGCCGTCGACTTCGAGTGCGGCGATCTCCGCCTGCATCTTCTCCATCTTGGCCTGCATTTCCTTGACCTTGCCCATCATCCCCATGATGTCGCGCATCGTCGTCTCCTGTTTTTCTGTTTCTGCTCGCAGACGGGACTATTCGATGTCGTCGCCAGGGACGATATCGCCGTCGGCGGATTCGGCTGTAGCCGGAGCAACACTCTCGGCCTCTTCCTCGACGGCGCGAATGCGCACGTCGGTGATCTTGGCACCCGGGAAGCGGGCGAGAATGGCCGCGACATCCGGGTCCTGGCGCGCATCGTTGACGCGCTGTTCCTGCGCCCGCTGTTCGGCCTCGATCAGCGTCGGCTCGCCGCGCTCGCGGCTGTAGCTGACGATCCAATGGATGCCGGTCCATTCCTTGAGCTTGACCGCGACTTCACCAAGCAGCGTCTTCGGCGCATCGTCGGAAACATTGACGTCGAGACGACCGGCCTCGATATGCACCAGACGCAGGAAGCCGCGCACCAGCGTCTTCAGCTTGATGTCGCGGTTCTTGGCGCAAAGTTCGGCGATATCTGCGATCGAATTGACCGGAACCGACGGCTGCGGCTTGGCAGCTGGGGCCACCGCGGGTCGCTCCTCGATACGGCCGACGGTGACCGGCTGGGGTGCTGCATCCGGCACGGCGCGCAGCATCGTCGCGCCGTTGCTCGTCGGGCGCTGCACCGGCATCGCCTGCGTTGCCTGCGCCGAAATCGATCCTGAGGCGGAGGCCTGTGCCCCGCCGCCATTGCCGCCAACCGGCCCGGAACGGGCGCCGCCGCCTTCACCGCCGGAAAGCTCAAGCACGCGTCGCGCAGCCTCTTCCGGCGCCGGCAGGTGTGCGGCATGCGCCAGCCGGATCAGCACCATTTCGGCAGCTCCCGCCGGGCGCGACGAGCTTTCCGCTTCCGGAATGCCCTTGAGCAGCATCTGCCAGATACGCGAGAGTGCCGTGACCGCAACGCTTTCGGCGAAGACGGCACCGCGGGTGCGCTCGATCTCGCTCAGCGACTGATCGTTGACCGCCTCCGGCACGTATTTCATGCGGGTGACGAGATGGGTGAAATCGGCAAGGTCGGTCAGAACGACCGTCGGATTGGCTCCGGCCTCGTATTGCGCGGTAAATTCCTGGAGTGCGGCCGCAACATCGCCTTTGACGACATGGTCGAAGAGATCGACGATGCGGGCGCGGTCGGCAAGGCCGAGCATCGAGCGCACGGTCTCGACCTCAACCGCACCGCCGCCGTGCGCAATCGCCTGGTCGAGCAGCGACAGGCCGTCACGCGCCGATCCTTCGGCGGCGCGGGCGACCATGGCGAGCGCTTCCGGATCGAAGGAAACGCCTTCCTTGCCGAGGATCGTCGAAAACAGGCCGACGAGATCAGACGCGCTGATGCGGCGCAGATCGAAGCGCTGGCAGCGCGACAGCACCGTGATCGGAACCTTGCGGATTTCGGTGGTGGCGAAGATGAACTTCACATGTTCCGGCGGCTCTTCGAGCGTTTTCAACAGGCCGTTGAAGGCCTGGGTCGAGAGCATGTGCACTTCGTCGATGATGTAGACTTTATAGCGCGCCGATACCGGGCGGTAGCGAACCTGTTCGATGATCTCTCTGATGTCATCGATGCCGGTATGCGAGGCGGCGTCCATTTCGATGACGTCGACATGGCGGCCATCCATGATCGCCTGGCAGTGTTCGCCCGGCACACGAAGGTCGATCGTCGGCCTGTCGGTCTCAGCGGTCTTGTAGTTCAGCGCACGGGCGAGGATGCGGGCGGTGGTGGTCTTGCCGACCCCGCGCACACCGGTCAGCATATAGGCCTGCGCGATGCGACCCGTTTCAAAAGCGTTGGTGAGCGTGCGCACCATCGGTTCCTGGCCGACCATCAGGTCGGAGAAATCCTTGGGGCGATACTTGCGCGCCAGAACACGGTAGGCGGCCGGTTTCTCAACGGATGAAATGGACGTGTCGTCGCTCATCGACCCTGCCGCTGTTCGAACTCTTGTCCCGACAGGACGGAAAAGGTGGGAGGCTGGCACGATGACCCGTGCCGGGGCTCGTTAGGGCTGCTTCCTTCCGGACCTGACCCGGTTGGCGAGTGGCTCGTCCACCACCAACCTCCCGGCTTCCATATCGGCAATATCGAAAGCAAATGCAAGCCAAGCCATCAAAAAACTGATATCGATATGCAAAACAAGGCGAATCCGTTGTCTTTGCCTGAGGAGAATGACTTGGCGACCTTCACTCTCGACGAGCGGCTCGAACGCGACGGCATCCCGATCGCCTCGATCGGCCTCTGTCAGATGCGGCTGATGAACGACCGCCGCTGGCCCTGGCTCGTGCTCATTCCGCAGCGTGAAGGCATTTCGGAAATCTTCGACCTGACCCCACTCGACCAGACGATGCTGACCTTCGAGACGACCATGGCGGCAACCGCCCTGAAGACGGTCACCGGCGCTCAAAAGATCAATGTCGGCGCATTGGGCAATATCGTTCGGCAACTACATGTGCATATCATCGCCCGCAACGACGGCGACCCGAACTGGCCGGGGCCGGTCTGGGGCTTTGGCAAGCCGGAGCCGTGGGACGAAAAAGAGCATCGAGACTTCGCAGCGCGCATTCTGGAAAACCTCTGAACATGACGAAATCGATCTTTGACCTTCGTAGCCCGCATCCGGAGCCAAGCACTCTCGTCGCCTTTTCCGAAAACCATCTGGACCGCCAGTCGGAGCACCGCAGCGACGATTGCGTCGAGCTGGCGCTCAAGCACCCGGGCGCCCATTTCCTGGCCTTCTCGGGACCGAAGCTGATCGTCAAGCACGACGAGAAGATCATCGACCCGCTGTTTGCCCCTTACGAACTCGAAGGGCTCGAACCGGTGCTCGACGAGACCATCCTGCTCGGCTACCTGCCGAACGGCGAGCCACGGCTTGCCGTGCCGACGGGCTTGACCGAAGAGACGATCACTGAGCCCTTCAAGATCGCCGATGGCCGCACGCTCTACCGGCAGCAGATGCTGCCGGAGGAACTGCTCGGCCAATTCGCCCAGGCCTCGAGCCTCATTACCTGGAACGCCAACAACCGCTTCTGCGGCCGCTGCGCCGGGCCGATGGACGGCACGGCCGGCGGCTATCGCCGGGTCTGCACCGCCTGCGGCCACATGGTCTTTCCGCGAACAGATCCGGTCGTCATCATGATGACGATCGACCTTGAGCGCGACCTCTGCCTGCTTGGCCGCAGCCCACATTTCGCGCCGGGCATGTATTCCTGCCTTGCCGGTTTCGTCGAGCCGGGCGAGACGATCGAAAATGCCGTGCGCCGGGAAACGCACGAGGAGTCCGGCATCCACATCGGCCGGGTGCGCTACCATGCCTCGCAGCCCTGGCCGATGCCGCACACGCTGATGATCGGTTGTTATGCCGAGGCGAAATCGACCGTCATCAAGCGCGACGAGCAGGAGCTGGAAGACGTGCGCTGGTTCACGCGCGAGGAAACGATCGCGATGCTCGAACGCTCGACCGGCGTTGCCAATACCGGCGACGAGCATATTCCGCCGCCGAAGGGCGCGATCGCGCACCAGCTGATGCGCGACTGGCTCGCCTGGGACGAGCGGGCCTGAGGGCGACGGGTTACGAGGAGGGCCGACCGTGTCCCGCTCCGAACGGCTGCTGGATCTTCTGCAGGTGCTCCGGCGCTACCGCCAGCCGGTGAGCGGCCAGCGGCTGGCGGAAGAGACCGGCGTCAGCCTCCGAACGCTCTATCGCGATATCGCGAGCCTGCAGGCGCAGGGCGCCCATATCGAGGGCGAACCGGGGCTCGGCTATGTGCTGAAGCCCGGCTTCATGCTGCCGCCGATGATGTTCTCGGCGGAGGAAATCGAGGCACTGGTGCTCGGATCGCGCTGGGTTTCAAAGCGTACCGACGACGATCTCGCAGGTGCTGCAGCGAACGCCCTTGCCAAGATCGCCGCGGTGCTTCCGGCAGAGCTTCGCGAGGAGCTGGACAGCTCGACCCTGCTCGTCGGGCCGAGCCCGCCGGCCACCAACGGCATCGACATTGCCGCGCTCAGGCGGGCGATCCGCAACGAGCGCAAGGTGGAACTCGACTACGTGGACAACGATGGCAGTGCAACGCAGCGCACGATCTGGCCCTTTGCGCTCGGCTTCTTCGAGAACGTGCGCATGGTCATGGCGTGGTGTGAACTGCGCCTGGATTTCCGGCACTTCCGCGCTGACCGCATGCGCCGGATGACTGTCACCGAAGCGCGTTACCCTCGTCGCCGCCAGATATTGATGAAGGACTGGCGCGCCAGCCAGGACATCGCCGCATCCAAGCGCCAGACGGTCGGCTCCTGACGACTCTCGATGCTGACAGAAGTTGGCAGCCACCACGCCTAGCCTGCAATTCCCCGCAACAAGGAGGAAACAACATGGCCAAGGCAAATCTCATCGTTCTTTATGTCAAGGACCCGCTGGCGAGCGTGGCGTTCTACCGCGATGTCCTCGCGCAGGAACCAAGCGTCACCTACCAGACCTTTTCGTCCTTCGAACTGCCCGGCGGCTTCACCCTCGGGCTCTGGGCCGAACATACGGTCGCGCCGGAGCCGACGGCATCAGGCCATCGCTCGGAACTGGCTTTCATGGTGGAGGATGAGGGCGCAGTGCGCGCGCACTACGAGAAATGGAAGGCGGAAGGGCTGCAGATTGCGCAGGAATTGACCGAGATGGATTTCGGTCCGACCTTCGTCGCGCTCGATCCGGATGGTCACCGGCTGCGTGTCTGCCTCTTCGATTCGTGATCGAGAGGACAGCGGCGCGTATCCCGCCAGCCCTACAGCGCCGCACGTCTTAGCAGACGTGCAAAGGTCGCTGCAGCACTTACATTGCCGCATATTTTTGTCCTTTGATCGGAACGATCAAAGGACACATGCAGACGCAGCGGGATACGCGAATGATGCGGATTAGCGGCCGTAAACGGCGGCCTGGATCTGCGAACGGGACAGACCGATATCGCTCAGTGCGTGATCGTCGAGAGCGTTCAGCTCGCGGATCGCACGGCGGGTCTTCGCATATTCCATGATCTTCTGACGGATCTTCATCTTTAACACTCCTTACGTGAACGAGCGTTAGATAGGCATTTGCCTAAAATTTGTGTACCGCCGCGATTGCAGATTAGGCATGCGCCAGACGCGTAGCCGGTTAACGAATTTTTGCCACTTTCTTACGCCGCGACACGATCGTTAAGCTGATGATTCCCGTTGCAAAACCGCCTTGGATCACGGCCGGAACGAACGGGTGTTGCCACAGCCAATTCTATTAGCCAGGCTTGATAAGCGAAGATGACGACATGCGAATGGGAGAAGATCGCAGCCTTTCAGATGCCGCCGGAATTCGATCGCTTCGAGCGCTGGATGCAGATCAGGTGGGCGCGGGGATCGCCCTGGAGGTCCCGGTGAGGACATCTCGCGCGGGGAGCTTACCGGACGAAAAGTGGTATCGGCACCTTGCGTCCGGTGAGGTGTGGCGGCTCGTCTCGCCCGACTTTCCCTTTCGAGGAACTTTCGAGCAGGTCTGAGCCAAGCGTCAGAGCACGCCGCGCATCGGGTGCGCCTTGTAGGTGCCAAGGATGCGGACCTTCTCGGAGAAGAAACGCAGCTCGTCCATGGCGTGGCGCACGCCGATATCGTCGGGATGGCCTTCGATATCGGCGTAGAACTGCGTCGCCACGAACTTGCCGCCGAGCTGATAGCTCTCGAGCTTGGTCATGTTGATGCCGTTGGTCGCGAAACCGCCCATCGCCTTGTAGAGGGCCGCAGGAATGTTGCGGACATTGAAGACGAAGGTGGTGATGATCAACTCGTCGTCCGCGGAACGCCCTATGCGCTGTTCTTCACGGGAAAGCACGACGAAGCGGGTGACGTTGCTTTCGGTGTCCTCGACGTTCTCGGCGATGATCTCCAGACCATAGAGATCGGCGGCAAGCCGCGGTGCAAGCGCCGCCATCGAGCGGTCGCCCTTTTCGGAAACAAGCTTCGCCGCGCCGGCGGTATCGCCGGCGACGACCGGCTTCCAGCCATTGGAACGCACGATCTTGCGGCACTGGCCGAGCGCGTGGATGTGGCTGTGCACGGTGCGGATTTCGTCACGCGTGACGCCGGGCAGCACCATCAGCTGGAAACGGATCGGCATGAAGTATTCGCCGACGATGTGCAGCCGCGATTCCGGCAGCAGATGATGGATATCGGCGACGCGGCCGGCGATCGTGTTCTCGATCGGGATCATCGCGAGATCGGCGTCACCGTTCTCGACGGCGACGAAGGCATCCTCGAATGTCTGGCAGGGCAGCGGCTCCATCGACGGAAACATGTCGCGGCAGGCCATGTCGGAGTTGGCGCCGTAGTCGCCCTGAAAGGAAATCCTGTTGGTCTTGACGGTCACGGTAGCTTCCTTCTCAGGCTTATTCGGGATGGCGGGCGGAAAGGATACGGCGGGCTTTTTCCAGCTCCACCGGCGTATCGACGCCGAGCGGAACCGAATCGACGATCTCGACGTCGATGCGCATGCCGGCCTCGAGCGCGCGCAGTTGCTCAAGCGATTCGCGGCGTTCGAGCACGGAGGGCTTTAGCGATACGAAGCGCTCCAGCGCCTGGCGGCGATAGGCGTAGAGACCGATGTGATGGTAGAGCGGCCCCTGGCCGTAGGGCGCGGTCGCGCGGGTAAAGTAAAGTGCGCGCAGGCGCGTGTCCGAAAGCGGCGAACCAACGACCTTGACGATGTTCGGATTGGTCTTTTCGCTCTCTTCGGCGATCGCCACCGTCAGCGTCGCGATATCCGTGCTGGCGTTTTCAAGCGGGTTCAGTGCGGCACGGATCGATGCCGGCTCGACCGTCGGCAGATCGCCCTGCACGTTGATGACGATCTCCGCTTCGCCGGTCGGGTCGGCCTTCTGCAGCGCTTCATAGATCCGGTCGGATCCGGACTGGTGATCGATGCGGGTCATGATCGCTTCGAAGCCGGCCTCCCGCACCACGTCGAAGACCTGCTGGTCGTCGACGGCGACGACCACGCGGCCGACGTCCGCTTCCTCGGCGCGTTTCGCCACCTGGACGATCATTGGCAGGCCGCAAATGTCGGCGAGCGGCTTTCCGGGCAGGCGAGTCGAGGCCATGCGCGCCGGAATGAGCACGATGGCTTTACCTGAATTTTCGCGATTCATGATCTGGCCTTCAAAAACCCCGCTGAAAGTGTCAATAAGTCTCAGTTAGGGGCCGATAATCACTGTTGCAACGCAGAGCCAAAAGACATAGGTTCCGCGCGATTTCAAGATAGGCCGGGTTTTTGTTTGCGCCGGTGGCAAAGGGAGCGTTTGCAGATGAATTCATATGTGAACATGGGCGTGGGTGCCTTTCTGGGGACGGTCTTCGTTCTGATGTCCGTGTCCATTGCATCGGAAGGCATTTTCCACTCCGAGGCTCCCGAGAAGGAAGGCTTCGCGATCGTTGCCGAAGAGGGCACGTCTGAAGCCGGCGCCGGCGGCGCCGCAGAAGTCGAAGTCGATATCAAGCCGCTGCTTCTCAAGGCCGATGCTTCTGCCGGTGAAGCCGTGTTCAAGAAGTGCGCAAGCTGTCACACCGCCGACAAGGGCGGCGCAAACAAAGTCGGTCCGAACCTCTGGGGCCTCGTCAACCGTCCGATCGCCTCGCATGAAGGCTTCAGCTATTCGGCCGGCATGAAGACCTTCTCCGAGGGCAGCAAGGTCGTCTGGGATTACGACCACCTGAGCTTCTTCATCGAAGCGCCGAAGAAGCACGTTCCGGGCACCGCCATGGGCTTTGCCGGCGTCAAGAAGCCGGACGAGCGCGCCAACCTGATCGCGTGGCTGCGCGAGCAGGCCGATTCTCCGGCTCCGCTGCCGGATGCGGCTGGCGGCGCTGCCGAAGCGGCACCGGCTGCTGGCGCCGAAGGCGCAAAGCCGGCAGAGGCTCCGGCAACCGAAACCAAGCCGGCTGAGGGCCAGGCCGCTCCGGCGACGGAATCCAAGCCTGCCGAAGGCCAGCCGGCACCGGCGCAATAAGCTTAGCGGTTGGAAACAACCCATTAGAAAGGCCCGGCTCGCGCCGGGCCTTTTGCATTTGCGGGGCACGGTGACGCGACACATCCACGCGAATCGATAGACGGGATTTCGCTCCTCCCGAGGAAACACTTCCCGAAGTTCCGAAGCAGTCACACCAGCAGATAGGCCCAGACCGAAACGCTGACGACGCCGAGCGCGGTCGTCAATGTGATGGTCGAGGAGGCGAGTGCGTGGCCGACGTTGAAATGGTTGGCGATCAGCCAGGCGTTGACGCCGGTTGGAACGGCCGATGTCAGCACCAGCGCCGTCGTCCAGTTGTCGTTGAGGCCAAGCAGGTGGCAACTGGTGAACACGACCCCGGGCATGACGAGGAGCTTCAGCACACTCGTAAAGGAAGCAAGACCGAGATTGCCGGCAAGGCCGTATTTGTCTAGCGCCATGCCGATCGAGATCAGCGCTGCCGGCGCCGCCATCGAGGCAAGCTGATCGACGACAGTCTTCACAGGTCCGCCAAGCGGCTGGCCGACGAGATGAAACGCTGCGCCGCAAGCAAGCCCGATGACCAGCGGATTGCGCACCAGGTTGCGGCCGACGCCGGCGAGAAGATGCAACGGGCTTTGCCCTGGTTTGCCGCTTGCACGGCGCTCGGCACGCTCCATCAGCAGCGTGCCGGCGATCATCATGACCGGCAGATGGACGGACAGCAGGATCGAAATCGCCACTATTCCCTCCTCGCCGACGATGCGTGAAACCAACGGCAAGCCGATGAACACGGTGTTGGCGAAGGCCGAGGAGACGCCGGCAAGAACGCCCATGCGTGGGTCACGCCGGAAGATGAGCGTTGCAGCCAGATGCCCGGCCGCCCAGGTGACGGCAACGCCGGAAAAGTAGGCGACCCAGAGCGGCCAGGGCGAACCGTCCTTGAAATCCGCTTCGGCAATCGTGCGAAATAATAGAACGGGAACGGCAACACGAAAGACGAAGTCGCCGAGCGCTTCGCCGACAGCCGGTTTCAGATAGCCTGACCGAACCAACAGCCAGCCGGCAAGGATCAGGACGAAGATGGGCAGAACGTTCTGGAAGATGTCGGACATGCGCAGGCCTTGGGATGGGACTGCCAGCAATAACCGCGTTCACGCCAGGATCGCAAGCGCGGCGCGGCAGAGCACTTTCAAGGGAACCTTCGCAGACCGCAGGCGTTCGGGAAGAGCATGAGGAACATGCCATGCCGCCAGATAAGCCCATTTATGCCCATGGAGACGACGATCCGCATCTGACGGATGACGCGCTCGCCGACAAGGTGCTGCGCTTCATCCAGTATGCCGCCCTGGTCGACACGAGCCGCATCTCGGTGATGGCGCTTGGCGGGCTCGTCGTTCTTTCCGGTGAGGTCGCGAGCGAAACGGACGTCGCCTGCGCCGGGGATGCGGCGGCATCGGTGATCGGTGTTGCCAGCGTCGAGAACCGGCTGAACGCGAAGCCGGGCGACGCCGACCCGCATGCCTGAGCGGTGATCCGACGGGTTGCCGCGTCAAAAGCCGAATGATAGGACATGCGCCACTATTGATGTCGATATGGGCTTGGCATTGCCGTCAGCCTGCAGGAGCCGCAGATGAGGACCGACGAGTCAGCAACCAGGTAAGCCGCAACAACGGTTTGAAAAAGTTGTTGCGGCGTCTGTCGGCTCACACTCCCAAGATTTGATGAAGTGGCAGATCGCCGCCGAATGTTACCCATTTGCGCGGATGTTTCATCATGCCCGATCATAACTTGCCCACCTGGCCCTATACGCTGCCGGCGGCTCTGCTGCTGATGGCGCCTTTCGATATCCTGGCGTCGCTCGCCATGGACATCTATCTGCCTGTCGTGCCGGAAATGCCCGGCATTCTCGGCACGTCGCCGGCAATCGTCCAGCTGACGCTGAGCCTCTACATGCTCATGCTGGGCTTGGGACAGGTGCTCTTCGGCCCGCTCTCCGACCGGTTCGGCCGCCGTCCGGTGCTTCTCGGAGGCGCGACTTTGTTTGCACTGACGTCATTGCTGCTGGCGGTCACCACCTCAGCGCCGGCTTTCGTGGCACTCCGGCTTGCGCAGGCGGCGGGCGCCTCGGCGGCGCTGGTCGCGACCTTCGCGACGGTGCGGGACCTCTATGGCGCACGTCCGGAAGGCGTCACCATATACGGCCTCTTCAGCGCCATGCTGTCCTTCGTTCCGGCGCTCGGACCGATTGCCGGCGCGCTGATCTCAGGCGCTTTCGGCTGGCAGGCGATCTTCCTGACGCTCGGCGTGCTCGGTCTTACCGCGCTCGGCCAGGCGCTGCTGCGCTGGTCGGAAACCCGGCCAATCCCTTCCGGCAACGGGAAGCCCAGCTTTAAGCCCATTCTCAGGAACGGCGCGTTCTGGACCTATACGCTCGGCTTCACGCGTTCTTCGTGTTCTTCTCGACCGCGCCGCGCCTGCTCATCGATCGCGCCGGCTATTCGCAGTTCGGCTTCAGCCTCGCCTTCGCGACGGCGGCAGTGGTGATGATCCTGACCACGCGCTTCGCCAAGGGTTTCGTCGGCCGCTACGGGATGTCCGGCTGCCTCATGCGCGGCATGGCAGCGCTGATCCTTGGCGGGCTGTTGCTTGCCGCCGGCGAAGTCTTCACGACACCCTCCTTCGCAAGCTTCGTGCTGCCGATGTGGGTGATCGCCGTCGGCATTGTCATGAGCGCCTCGGTGACTGCGAACGGCGCGCTGAAGGCCTTTGACGCGATCGCCGGAACGGCGGTGGCGCTCTACTTCTGCATCCAGAGCCTGATCGTCGCCGTCGTCGGCACCGGCGCCGTGCTGTTTCTGAAGGGCGATACGGCCTGGCCGCTCGTCGGCTACTGCCTGGTGATGGCGACGGTCACGCTCCTGGCGCTGGCGCTCCTGAGCCGACGTGGAAGGCAATAGCTGCCATGTACCTCCCGGAGCGGTTGCCTGCTCCGGGAGGTATTCAGCCAACCGGTCCGGCGGCTGCCAGCAAGACGGCAAGATGCCTCTTGACCTCGCCCCTGGGGCAGGCCCCAGACTTGTCTCATGACCGATTCTTTTTTCCTCGCCGGCCGTTTCGGCGCTGCCACAAGACTGTCGCCGAAGGCGCTCCGGCTCTATGCCGAGCAGGGCCTGCTCGTGCCCGCCCACGTCGATCCGGTGACCGGCTACCGCTACTACGCCGCCGAGCAGGCGGGCCGCGCCCGCTTGATCGCAAGGCTGCGGCAATTGGGCCTGCCGATCGCCCGAATCGCCCGCCTGATCGAGCTTCAGCCCGAAGTGCGCCTCGCCGAACTTCGCGCCTGGCTGGAGGTACAGACCAAACGGCTCGAGGAGCAGAGCGAGCTGGTGCAGGCGATCTTCCGGCAATCGTCCGGCGGCGATGATCCGCTGATCAAAGCCGTCCGCGTCCGCGACACTGCCCCTTCGAAGATCGTCTATCGGCAGGGTCATGTGACGGTCGATGCGCTCGACGCTTTCACGGAAAGCGCCGAAGCGGCGATCCGCAGCTACCTGGCACTATGCGGCAAGGACGACGATGGGCCGATGACGCTGCATTTCCACGAGCCCGTGAACCATGATGGCAAGGGCCTCGTCGAGGTCGCGATCGGCTACACCGGCAGCCTCGAACCGTCAGGTGATCTGCGCATGCGACTTCAGCCGGCTGGGCGCGAAGCATTCCTGCCGGTGTCCGAGACGTTCGAGACCTTTCCGGCGGTGCTGCGTGTCTACGACGCGATCGAGGCCTGGTTCGAGCACAGCAACGATCTCAATTGTTTCGGCAGCCCCTACGAAATCTACCCCGGCAGCGGCGACGCCCGTTTCGATGTCGCCTATCCCATCGTGCCTTAACAAGCCTCCCTTCACATCCCCCCTCAATCGCTCAAGGGTTCCATCCGATGCAGCACGTTCCCTATGTGGGCTCCGGCCCCTATTGCTACGCCAGTTCCTTCGCCATGATGTTCGGCGAGGCGGCGCCCTCGCCCGCCGTCATCGAATTTGCCACAAGCAGCCCGTTCGGAATGCAGCTCATCGGCGGCTCGCTGCCGTTCTTCGACCCCTATGGCTGGGACCCGGAAGCCGGGTTCGACGGCGCGCTTGCTGCGCTCGGCTGGACCTCGGAAGTCAGCAAGGGTGACGATGCCGAGGACGCGCTTTCTCGCCTCCGGTCGACGCTCAAGGATGGCCCGGTCTGGGTCGGCCCGGTGGAAATGGGACATCTCCGCCATCAGCCCGGCATGACCGGGCCGATCGAGGCCGACCACTATGTCGTAGTCCTCGCGCTCGACGAGGAGCGGGTGCTGATGCACGATCCGCAGGGCTACCCCTACGCCTCGCTGCCGATCAGTGATTTCATGGCGGCCTGGAGCGCGAAGACGCTCACCTACGGCGATTCTTTCACGATGCGGTCGGGCTTTTCGCGGGTGGCGGAGGTCTCGGAGGTGGACGGGATCCGGGCCTCGATCCCGGCCGCGATCCACTGGCTGTCGATGGTTACGGATCGAGCGATGCCGCCTAGGAGCCTCGGCAATGCCGAGGCCGCCGAAGCGCTGGCGGCGCGCATCGAGGAACGCTGTGACAAGGGCTTGCGGGCGCACCTGATCCATTTCGCCGTTCGCGTCGGCGCCCGCCGTGCGGCTGACGCCGAAACCTGCCTCGAGCGCGCCGGCTTTGCCAAGTCCGCCGCCGTTGCCGGCGAACAGGCGCGACTCATCGGCGCGCTGCAATATCCGTTGGTCTTGCGCAGAGATGCGGAAGCGGCGGAAGCCCTGCGGCGGCTGGCTCCGACCTACGATCGGCTGCTCTCCGCCCTGCGAGGCGGAGACTGATTCCAGCAACACGCAACTCCGGACGGAAAACCGCTTCGCACTTTTCCTGGAATTGCTTCACTTGGCACGGGCGCAATTCCGGACGGAAAACCGCTTCGCACTTTTCCTGGAATTGCTTTAGGCAATGAGCTCGGAGAAGCTCTTCGGCCGCTCCGACTTGGCGTCGCGTACGGTTGCGTAGTGAAGTCCGACGACACCGTTGTCGTAGTGTTCGCTGCCGATCAGCTGCAGTTCGTTCTTATCCCTCAGCCGGGCGAACCACGGTTCACCCGGCGAGACGACGGGATAGACGAAGAAGTGGTAGCGATCGACCAGCCCAAGGCCGATCACCGTCTGCGCCAGGCTGGCGCCACCCGAGAGATGGATATCGCCGCCGGGCTCAGCCTTCAGCTCCATCAGGTAGCGCGAAAGTGCGGCGTCGTCGGCAGCCACGACCTGTTCGGCATTGTGCCAGGGGCTGATTGCCTGCTCACCGGTGCGGGAGAACACAATCTTGCGGGAGTCGTGCATGCGTTTGGCCATCACGCGATTGGTCTCGCCGTTGACCTCATCGTTCAGCGCGCCGGGCCAATAGCCGACCATCTCCTCGTAGGTGGTGCGCCCGACGAGTACCGTGTCGTAGCCGGCATAGAGGCGGTCGATCGCCCGGTACTGCTCATCGACCACCGTGCCCATCCAGGCAAGCGGATCGTCGAGGCGGCCATCGAGCGTCGTCATCATCTGCAGGACGATGTTGCGCATGTCTTCGCCTCCTTAATGGGTTTGCTCGACGAGCCGGGCCAGTTGCTCCGCCACCGTTCCCCAGCCGTCGTGGAAACCCATCTCCTCGTGCATCTTCCGGTCCGCGCCGTTGCGGTGCATCACGTGGGCGGCGTACTCAGTGCCGGCCGGATGGTCGCTGAGCGTGATGATTGCCGTCATGAAGGCGTTCTCGGCCGGCCGCCAGCCGGCAACGAGCGTATCGGTGAAGACGATGCGCGAGAGTTCGTCGACCGCGAGGAAGCAGGCATTGATATGCGGCACGAACTCGCCGCCGCCTTCGCTGATCCGGGTCACGAAGCCGCCGCCCGGCTTCAGGTCCATATCGATCACCTTGCATATTGCCGGCGCCGGGACCCACCATTGCTCAAGCCGGGTCCGATCGCTCCAGGCGCGCCAGACGGTCGCGCGCGGCGCCTTGATGATGCGTGCCATCGTCAGGTCGAGTTCGGGATCTGGAGAGCGGATCATGTCATTCCTCCTCGTGTTCAGTGACGAATTTTTCCAGCCGGTCGGCACGGCCTTCCCAGAGCGCGCGCTGCGCCGAAAGCCAGGTCTCGACCACGGCGAATTGCGCCTTCTCGATGGCGCAGGTCCGCACCCGGCCCTGCTTGTGCGTGCGGATCAGGCCGCTGCCTTCCAGGAAGTGGATGTGCTTCATGAAGGACGGCAGGGCCATGTCGAAGGGTCTGGCGAGATCGCTGATGCTCGCCGGGCCGCCGCCGAGCCGCGAAAGCACGGCGCGCCGGGTGGGATCGGCGAGCGCCTGAAAGATCACGTCCAATCGGCCTGAATACTGTTCCATAAGGCTAAGTATCATGACCAAACACTTAGCGCAACAGCTAACTATTGAAGTCCTCCCCGACAGGCTCGAGCCACTTTGTCTCACGGCGCCGTGCCGTCGACCGCAGGTCGAGAGCCGAGACCATTTCCCCATTTCCCGCTGATATGTTTTACTTGCTGCACTTTGCGGGATCGACAAAGGTCAGGGGCCAAAGCTCGAATGATGCGCTTTCTTGTGTTCGCGGTCGCCGCGCTCATCGCATTCGACGGGAATGCAGCAGAGCAGAATTTCCCCGCCGATGGCGGTCTGATTTATTTCAACATGCCGACCGGCAACATCGGTTGCCAATACACGCCAGCCGGTGGCTCCGATGTTTATGTCCCGGAGGACGGCGGCCCGGAACTTGGCTGTGACCGCATCGAACCGACCTATCAGAGGTTCATTCTGGGAAAGGCGGGCAAGGCCCGACGATTCCAGAACGCGGGCGATACAGCATGCTGCGACGGCTCCCATATCCTGAGCTACGGCAACAGCTGGAAGAAGGGGCCGTTTAGCTGTCGGTCCAGCAAGACCGGGCTCAGCTGCGAGCGCAGTGACGGCCACGGTTTTTACATCAGTCGATCGAAGACCGACGTCTATTAGAGCGGCAGCAGGAAAGGTGCATACGGTTTGCCGCGCGCCCTGACTTCTGGTTGATGGCCAGAGCGGGTTTGGTCGCAATCCTGTCGCGTTAGCGCTGACGAGGCCAGCAAGGGGTCGCCGCAGCACGCGGTAGCTCGATCCGGCAGAAGATCAGCGCTCGCCTATCTCCTGCAGAAAAGTCTCCAGGACGCTGCGGCTCTGCGCCAGCTTTTCCGTCTTCTCTTCGACAAGCCGGATCTGCTCGTGCAGGGTGACGCGCAGTTCGTCGCAGGGCTCAAAGATCGGACCTTCTCCGCGAACGCACGGCAGGAACTGCAGGATCGTCGGAAGGGTCATGCCGCCGGCGCCCAGGAGTTTGATGCGCTCGACGGTTCTCACCTCCGCCAGATCATAGTCGCGATAGCCGCTTTCGGTGCGTCCAGGCTTCAACAGCCCTTCGGCTTCATAGTAGCGCAGCATCCGAATGCTGACGCCGGTGCGTTTCGACAGCTCGCCTATTTTCATTCCGGTCCCTTCGCCTCGCCCTTGACTCTGACAGCGCTGTCAGACCTTAGACCTATTGGCTCCTTCATGTGAACACACCCAGGAGCAAGACCATGCCGAACGAAACAAGCCTCTATCCCGCAGCGCTCAACGGCCGCCCGGCCAGCGCTGCCGATCTGATCCCCTTGGCTTTTGCCGGCTTCGCCCACTTCACCGCAATTCAGGTCAGGGACTGCAAGATCAGAGGTCTGGACCTGCATCTGAAGCGCCTCAGCAACGCCTCTCTCTCCTTCTTCGGCCGCGCGCTGCCCGACGAAGAGTTGCGCGCCCACATCAAACAGGCAATCGACGCAGGTCCGGCGGACCAGTCGCTGACGGTCACGATCTTTTCGCCGGACGGCGAGTTTACCGCCGACAGCATTCAGGGAGACCTCGCCGTTCTCGTGCGCAGCGGCCCACCCTCCAATGGCCCGAAGGGTCCGCTGCGGCTTGCCGTCATCGAGCACGAGCGACCACACCCCACGATCAAGCACGTCGGCGAATCCGGCAAGACCTATTACCTGCATCAGGCGATCAGGGCGGGTTTCGACGACGCCGCCTTCATGGACCGGCATGGTCGCCTCAGCGAAGCCAGCATCTGGAACCTCGTCTTCTGGGACGGCGAGGCGGTCATCTGGCCCAGGGCCGACATGCTGACCGGCACGATGATGGGTACGATCCAGCGACAACTCGAACGCCTGGCCGTGCCGCAGCGCCGGGAGGAAATTACCCTTAGCCGGCTCAAGGATCTCTCCGGTGCGGCCGTCATGAATTCATGGACGCCAGGCATTGCCGTCAGCGCCATCGGTTCGACGGCAATCCCGGAAGCAAAGGCGTTTCTGGATCTGCTGCACCGTGCGCATGCCGCAGAGCCGGCCGAGTCAGTTTAGGGCAGTTGAGTTTGGCCGAGGCGGACAAACCATGCTGCCGCGGCCTGCCTCAGCGCTTGCGAGCAACGATATAGGGACGGTTGTCGTTGCCTTTGGTCGCGTGGTTTTCGATGTCCAGAATGTCGAAGCCGGCAGCCGTTATCTCCTGGCTCAGCTCGATCAAGCCGAAGGTTCCTGCATAGGGTGCCTTTCCGAACGCGCGCATCGCCGGCAACAGCGCCAAACGGATCAGGGGGCTCATCTCCCCGACGCAGGGCGTCTTGGAGATGAACAGCCCGCTCGATGCGAGCAGGGCATGGATGCTGCCGAGCGTGCCCGAAAGGTCGCGCACCAGATGCAGATAGTTGAAGGCCAGGACCGCATCGTATTGCACGCGCTCGGCGGCCAGCGCTTCGGCCGTTGCGGCGCGGAAGACGAGGTTCGGCACCAGGTCGACGGCGTATCTCTCGCTGGCAATTGCGATCATCTCGCTGGAAAAATCGGTCGCAAGATAGTCCCGGACATCGCCTGCGAGCCGAAACGCCGTTGTCCCCGTGCCGCAACCGAGTTCCAGCACGCCGTCATCGGGCAGAAGCAGAGAGCGGGTACGGTCGAGCGTGCGCTCATATCCGGCCGGGTCCGCGATCGCCCCCTTGGCGTATCGCTGCGACGTCCGGTCCCAGAAACGCGCGTCACTCGCCGTCTTCATGCTGCCTGCTCCCCAGATCGCGACCAGATCTCCTCGGCACGGTCGAGGCCGGAGCCACGCCGGTCAAGGGATTCCGGCTACCGCGCAATCGTCAACAAATGGCGGAGATCGGACGGTCAATCAGCGAAGGCCCCTTCGCGCTAGGCCAGACGAACCCAATCGACGGTTTCAAGCACATAGGGCGCGAAGAGAAAGTCGCGGATCGCAGCGATCTCGTCCTCGCGCCAATCGAGAAGAACGAAATGCGCAGGCATCTCCATGGGCCCGGCGCTGTCGAAAACCAGCATGACCGGACGCCCCTCGATCGCACCGAGCGCGAACCGCCACCTCGTCTCCTCGGCATAGCGGGTGAAGTAGCGGCCAATGCCCTCACGGCCCTCCAGCCTCAGCCTGTTGACGAGCTCGAGCTTGACGTCTTCGGCCAGCATGGCGCGGATCGCATCGAAATCGCCCCCCTGAAACAGGCGCACATAGGTCGCCATCTTCTGCCGGTTGGCATCGGACATCAGCGGCAGCCGCATATCGTCCGGGCGATCCGCCAGTTGCCGGAGCGACGCGCGTCCGCGCTGGAGCGCCGACTTGGCAGCCGCCGGCGTGCAGTCGGCAATATCCGCGATTTCTTCGACCGAATGTCCGAGCACATCCTTGAGAATCACGGCGCAGCGCTGAAGTTCAGGCAGCTGCAGGAAGATGTGAAAGCCGACCGCAACGATGTCCGCTTCGGGCAGCGGTGCGTCCTCCAGATCATCGCGCAGCGGAACGACCCTGTGCCGGGACCGCCGGCGCAGGAAATCGAGGCTGGTATTGTGGGCGATGCGAAGCAACCAGCCCTCGAGATTGTCCACGACCACACCGTCCGCCCGCGCCTGCAGGGCCTTGATCAAGGTATCCTGCAGCACGTCCTCGCCGTCCACGGCCGAGCCGGTCATGCGCGCGCAATAGCGATGCAGCCGCGGCCTGAACTCGCGCAGGCGATCCTCGAAATCTTCCACGTTCATGTATCGAGCTCCATGGGCGCATTTCCAGGCGTCAGCCCATCGGCGACGACGGCACGATAACGCGGGTCCAAAGAAATGTCCGCCGCCTTCCGGCCACTGTCGGCGGGCGTCGGCGGCGGATCGACATCACCTGTTATCGCTGAACACGGCCTCGCCCAGGATCGACTCAAGGCTTGCCAATTCCAGGATCTGCGGGAAGTAGGCCTTCATCCGGGGATCGGCCCGCATCGCCTCAATGGCCGCCGGCGTCTCCCATTCCGAATAGATGATGACGCTGGCGCCGTCCTTGGCGGCGATCAGCCGGCTTGTGTGCCAACCGCCGAGCGTGCTGATCACGGTTTCGATGTTGCGCTTCAGGAGCGCAATCAATTGCGCCTGCTTGCCGGGTTCGACCTTCAGCAGATTGACGAGTGTGACAGGTTCGGTGGTCATCAGCGTGTCTCCTTTGCTACGGACACAGCAAAGACGAACCGGAGAGGCGAAACGGATCGCGCCGAAGAAGATTTTTTGCGGGTTGGCGCCAAGCGGGTTGGCAACGTCTTGATATTGATCGCTGTGGCAAGGGAGAGAAATGGCGGACAGAGAGGGATTCGAACCCTCGATACGCTTTCACGTATACACGCGTTCCAGGCGTGCGCCTTCAACCACTCGGCCACCTGTCCATCCGTCAGCAGCCGATGGTCAATCCGGCTGGATGGGAAGGGCGGGGCCCTTCGGTGTCGACCGGTGTAAACCGGCGGACGCGCGTCTATATACCGATGATTTGCTTGGGATCAACTGCTTTCTGACAGATTGTTGACATCTTGTGAAACGAGCGGCCCGTCGTCCCCATTGTGCATACCAGGCGGCACGCTTATCTCTTGCGCCGGGACGAGTGTCACGTCCCGGCAGCGTCCAGATGCCAGCTCGGCTCTGCTGCGATCCCCGCATAATTTCGCCACTGGGCCTTGTCCGAGACCCCTGCGATCGAAGAAGATGCCGCCGGGGCGTTGCGCTTGACCATGACATGACGCGACCAGTGACATGAAGGGATAATTGGACCGATGCGGTTTCTACTAAGGCTGGCGAGCGCCGTCGTGTTGTTTGCCGCCGTGCTTGCCGGCGCCGTCGACGCGATTCAGTCGGTCGCCGCATCGGAACTGGTGATGACCTCGCTTGGCGACGACCTGGAGGCGCTGGGCGCCGACACGGCGAGCTGGATCCAGTTTGCGCAGCGTTCCGATACGGCGCAGACGATCTGGCATTCGGTGCTGCATTGGCTGCTGATGCAGCCGGCCTTCGCCGTGCTGGCGCTGCTCGCGCTCGTTCTGTGGATGGTCGGTTACAAGAAGCGGCCGGCCGCGGGCCGCTTCGCCGCCTGATTTTTAGCGGAGCCCGTCTCTGCACCGACGAGGAGTATGCTGATGTTCCTGATCGACATGTTCAACAAGAAGACGATCATGCCCGATGCGCAGACAGCGCTGCCGGGTCGCGACGAGGCGATCCCGACGGCCGAGACGCATTTCGTCTCCGGGCGGCCGCTGAATGGCCCCTACCCCGACGGCACGAAGCAGGTCCTGCTTGGCATGGGCTGCTTCTGGGGCGCCGAACGGCTGCTCTGGAAGATCCCCGGTGTCTACGTGACGGCTGTCGGTTACGCTGGCGGGCTGACACGGAACCCGACCTATCAGGAGACGACCACCGGGCTCACAGGCCATGCCGAGGTGGTGCTGGTCGTCTATGATCCAGAGACGGTTCCGCTTGCGACCCTGCTCAAGACTTTCTTCGAGGAGCACGACCCGACCCAGGGCATGCGCCAGGGCAACGATATCGGCACCACCTACCGCTCGGCAATCTACACCTATGACGACGAGCAGCTGGCGGAGGCCAAGGCCGCGCGCACCACTTTCCAGGCGGCGCTGAAGTATTCCAACCATGGCGGCAGGATCACCACCGAGATCGGCGAGGCCGGCCCATTCTACTTCGCCGAGGACTATCACCAGCAATATCTGGCGAAGAACCCAAACGGCTATTGCGGCCTGCGCGGCACCGGGGTGAGTTGCCCGATCGGGTACTAGAGCGCCGTGCGTTCGACTGAACGCACAAAGGACGCCCTAGCACTTTGATTCTAGAGCATCTTTCCGCCTCCGGCGGTTCCACTCGAGAGCGGGATGCTCTAGACAGGCCGATGTGCTTGGCCTCAATCGACCCAAACCTTCACCATGATCGTTTCGTGTAAACAAACGCGGGATGCAGGCGGTAAGCCGCACACACTTTTCCTCATCCCGCTCCGACACCGGGGGGCCGCTTTGGGCCTCTCGAAAGCAAGCGCGATAGCCACAACCCAGAGGTCGCGCCGGATGGGCGCGCACACTTGCCGGCGATCTCAAAAGCGCAACAGAACCGGTGCCTTACGGGTACCGGCATCTGTGGGTTCAATTTTTACCATCTGAAAAATTTTGAGTGTTTTTTTGCCGTGACCGTGCAAGGATGCGCCACCCTAGCCCCAAGGAGAAGGGGGTGGGTTCCGCAGACAGGTTCCGTCAGGGAGCCGGCGGGAGGACCCAATAAGATCAATAGCGACAACAGGGCTGCACGATGAAAAAAACCATTCTCGGTCTCTTTGCCTTTTCGATGATGTCCGCGACGGCACTGGCCGCCGACATCAAGCCAGCGATCATCTACGATCTCGGCGGCAAGTTCGACAAATCCTTCAACGAGGCTGCCTTTAACGGCGCCGAAAAGTTCAAGACGGAATCGGGCGTCGAATACCGCGAGTTCGAAATCGCCAACGATGCCCAGCGCGAACAGGCGCTGCGCCGCTTTGCGAGCGACGGCAACAGCCCGATCGTCATGGCTGGCTTCAACTGGGCGGCTTCGCTCGAGAAGATCGCGCCGGAATATCCTGATATCAAGTTTGCGATCATCGACATGGTCGTCGAGAAGCCGAACGTCAAGTCGGTCGTCTTCAAGGAACAGGAAGGCTCCTACCTCGTCGGCGTTCTCGCCGGCCTCGCTTCGAAGTCGAAGACCGTCAGCTTCATCGGCGGCATGGACGTTCCGCTGATCCACAAGTTCGCCTGTGGCTACGTTGGCGGCGCCAAGTCGACCGGCGCTGACGTCAAGGTTCTGGAAGCCTACACCGGCACGACGCCGGACGCCTGGAACGACCCGGTCAAGGGCGGCGAAATCGCCAAGTCGCAGATCGACCAGGGCTCGGACGTCGTCTACCACGCAGCCGGCGGCACCGGCGTCGGCGTTCTGCAGGCAGCAGCAGATGCCGGCAAGCTCGGCATCGGCGTCGACTCCAACCAGAACGGCCTGCAGCCGGGCAAGGTCCTGACCTCGATGCTGAAGCGCGTCGACGTCGCCGTCTACGAAGCCTTCACGGCGGCCAAGAACGACAAGTTCGAGTTCGGCATTTCCAACCTCGGCCTCAAGGAAGATGGCGTCGGCTATGCGCTCGACGACAACAACAAGGCGCTGATCACGCCTGAGATGCTCGATGCAGTGGAAAAGGTGAAAGCCGAAATCATTGCCGGCAAGGTCGAAGTTCACGACTACATGAGCGACGAATCCTGCCCCTACTAAGAGCAGCACTTATGTAAATAGAAAGGCCGCCGGTTCGTTGGACCGGCGGCCTTTTTATTCCCGTTTGCCGTGGCGCTCGATCAGTAGTGCGGCGGCCGGGTGATCGCCGGCGCATCGAGCGATTGCTCCTCGAGCGACAGGAAACGCTCGGTCAGCCGGTCGAGCTTGGCGCGCGTCTGCTCCACCACCTTCCATTGCTCGGCGAGCTGGTCGGAAAGTTCCTCGATGGTCTTGGCCTGATGGGCCACCGTTTCCTCGAGGTGGGTGATCCGTTCGTCCGTCTTGTTCATGTCCGCCAACTCCGTCCTGCCACGCGCCGGCGCGCCCGCGCAGCACAATGGGATCTTGCCGGCAGATTGGCCATAGCCGGCATCATGTCAAGCAAGAGCCTCTCAGGCCTTCGCCGCCGCACCGCCCGACAGCGAAAATCCGGGATCCTTTGCCGAAAGCCGCTTGTGCAGATGCACCATCAGACCGGCGGCAAAGAGCGGCGTCAAAAGGTTGACGAAGGGCACCGCCAGAAAGGCCGCGAGCAGAAGGCCGGCGAGAAACACGGTGGAGCGGTGCTTCTCGCGGAAGAGCCGCGCCTCCGCCGGTGCACGATAGCGCATTGCCGCGAACTCGAAGAATTCGCGCCCGAGCAGATAGCCGTTGACCAGAAAGAAGGCGACGAGATTGACGCCCGGAACGAGCAGCAGGAAGAGCGCCAGCAGGTTGCCGAGGATGACAACGCCGAGAAACTTCAGCGATCCGGCGATCGCCTCGCCAAGCGGCAGCGGCCGGCCCTGCGGCTCGCTCGGATAGTCCCGCTTCTCGATCACCTCGGCAACATCGTCGAGGAAGAAGCCGGCGATCAGAGCGGTGACGGGGGCCAGAAGCAAAGCCAAGGCGAGCGCCAGCCCGAAGCTCGCGAAGATGCCGACGACGAAGGTCAGCCAACCGGCCCAGACGGGCGTGCCCGGCATCAGCGTATCGATCCACGGCAGCGCCAGCCAGATAAACACTTCGCGCACCGCAAACCAGAGCGCGACGAGCGCCAGTATCGTCAGGCCCAGCACCTTCCAGAAAACCGATCGGGTCTCGGGCGCAAGGAGATTGGCAAGCGAAAGTCGCGCCGCGTCCAAGATCATCTTCGCTCTCCAGTATGGCCCAAGGTTCGATGATGCATGTAGGCAGAGGCACCACCGGCGACAAGACACGCGCGGCGGAAGCCAGTCTTTATGCAAGATTCACGCGCCTCTTCTAAGGGAAGCATGGAAAACGCCAAGGGCGGCGATATTGTAGACGTAGCGGACAGCAGCAGCAGGCAAGAACAGCATTCCGCGGAGGATGACATGACAGAACAAAAGACACTCGCCAGCCTTTCCGTGCTGGTGCAGAGCGGCAAGCTGGACCCCGTGGACCTCGCCAAGCAAACCTATGCGGCGATCGACGCACACGGCGACTATGCCATCTTCGTCGAACTGACACCTGAGCGCGCGACGCGGGATGCCGAGGCCGCCTCGAAACGCCTCAGGGCGGGACGCTCGCTCGGCCTGCTCGACGGCCTGCCGGTCGCGTGGAAGGACCTCTTCGATGTGGCCGGCAGCGTCACGACCGCCGGCTCGAAGGTGCTGCAGACGCACGCCCCGGCCAGGAGCGACGCTCCGGTCGTTGCCGCCGTTGCCGCAGCCGGCATGGTCAGCGTCGGCCGCACCAATATGAGCGAGTTCGCCTTTTCGGGCCTTGGTATCAACCCGCATTACGGCACGCCGAGGAACCCCGCGGCCACCGACGTCGAACGCATTCCCGGCGGCTCGTCGTCAGGCTCGGCGGTCGCGGTCGCGGCCGGCCTGGTGCCGGCGGCGATCGGCACCGATACCGGTGGCTCCGTCCGCATCCCCGCGGCGATGACCGGCATTGTCGGTTACAAAGCAACACGCGGCCGCTACACGATGAAGGGCGTCTTTCCGCTGGCTGAAAGCCTGGATTCGCTTGGGCCCCTTTGCCACACGGTGCAGGACGCCGTGTGGGTGGACGCTGCCATGCACGGGCTGACGGCCCCGACGGTGCGCCGCGCCGACCTCTCCGGCGTCGCGCTGGTGATCCCGGAAACGGTGGTCTTCGACGATGCGGAGACGGAAGTCGTCGAGGCGTTCGAGGATGCCATCAAGCGGCTTGAAAAAGCCGGCGTTGCCGTCAGCCGCCGCGCCTTCCCGACCTTCTCGGCGGTCTTCGGGCTGATGGCCCGCCACGGCGCCCTGGTGACGGCCGAGGCCTATGCGCTTCATCGCGAGCGGCTGGCCGGGCACGAGGCCAATGAGATCGATCCCCGTGTCGTTGCCCGCACCAGGCTCGGCGAGAAGATCACCATGCCCGACTACATTGCCCTGCTCGACGCGCGCGACCAACTGATCCATGAGACGGTCGACAGCCTGAAGCCGAACGAGCTCATCGCCCACCCGACCCTGCCGCATGTAGCGCCGCCGATCGCGCCGCTGATCGAGGACGACGAGCTGTTCTTCAAGACCAACGCCAAGACGCTCCGCAACACGTCGATCGGCAACTTCCTGGATTTCTGCGGCATCTCCATTCCGTGCGGTACCGGTGCGGCGGAAATGCCCGTCGGCTTCCAGCTTGCAACGCCGCATCACCAGGACGATCGGCTGCTCTCCGTCGCGCTCTCGGCCGAAGCAATTATTCGGGGCGAAGCATGATCGTCTGCTTCGACATCGGCGGCTCGGCGATCAAGGGCGCGATCGTGCATTCGCGCGACCGGATCTTTCCGCTACCGCGACGGACGACGCCGCTCAGCAACTTCCGCCAGTTCGTTGAGGTGCTCGAATCGGTCCTGGACGAAGCGGGCGGACACCCGGATTGCGTGGCGATCTCGATCACCGGCGTCATCGATCCTGAGACGCGGCGGATCAAATGCGCCAACATCCCCTGTATCGACGGGCGCGAACTGGTCGCCGAACTCGAGGCGGCGCTGCACCTGCCGGTGAAGATCGCCAATGACGCCGACTGTTTTGCACTGGCCGAGGCCGGCGCGGGTGCGGGACGCGGCCATCGCATTGTCTTCGGCGCCATTCTCGGCACCGGGGTCGGCGGCGGCCTGGTGATCGACGGCCGGCTGATCAATGCCGATGGCGGCTTTGCCGGCGAATGGGGGCACGGCCCGGCGATCGCGGCCGAGGCCGGTAACCCGCCGATCACCATTCCCGCCTATGACTGCGGCTGCGGCCTGAAGCGCTGCGTCGATACCGTTGGCGGCGCGCGCGGGTTGGAGCGGCTGCACCAGACCGCCCATGGCAAGACGCTTTCAAGCCATGAGATCATCGAGGCCTGGAAGGCTGGGGATGCAGAGGCAAAGCGCACGGTCGATCTGCTCGTCGATCTCGTGAGTTCGCCTTTGGCACTCGTCATCAACATCACCGGCGCGACGATCGTGCCTGTCGGCGGGGGACTCTCCAATTCCGAGGAACTACTCGCCGAAATCGACAGGACAGTGCGTAGCCGGATTCTCCGGCAGTTCGACCGGCCGCTGGTGGTGCGTGGTGAATGCCGGGTCGAGCCCGGATTGATCGGCGCGGCGCTGCTTGGCCTCGGCGAGGAGAAGATATGAGCGACATCAAACTCGAAGTCTGCGTCGACGATGCGGACGGGCTTTATGCGGCGATCGAAGGCGGCGCCGACCGGATCGAGCTCTGCGCCGCCCTGTCCGTCGGTGGCCTGACGCCCAACCCCGGATTGATGGCGCTGGCCGGTCCGCCGCCGGTGCCCGTTTACGCAATGATCCGCCCGCGCCCGGGCGACTTCGTGTTTTCAGCCGCGGACCTCGACGTCATGCGTCGCGATATCGACGCGGCACGGGATGCGGGCCTGGCGGGCGTCGTGCTCGGCGCCTCGCTTGCCGACGGGCGCCTCGATACGTCGATGCTGATCAAGCTCACAGGCCATGCGGCCGGACTCAGGATGACGCTGCACCGCGCCTTCGACCTGGTTCCGGATTTCACCGAGGCGATGGAGGTGGCGGTCGAGCTCGGCTTCGAACGCATCCTGACCTCGGGCGGTGCCAGGAGCGCACCGCAGGCGATCGATCGATTGGCCGAAATTGTCGATCTCGCCAAGGGCAGGCTGTCGATCATGCCGGGGTCCGGCGTCACCCTCGATACGGTCGATGCCCTTCTCGACCGGGTGACCGTCAGCGAAGTGCACTCCTCCTGCTCCGTTCGTGAGCCGGCTCAGGATCCGCGATTGGTCGAAATGGGCTTCGTTTCGGCCGACCGGCGCCGCACCGATGCGGAAACGGTCCGGGCGATGAAGGCGAGACTTTCAGCGCGCTGAGACACCGTTGCCCGAAATGAAAAGCCCCGGACAACGTTTGCGCTGTCCGGGGCTTTTGCTTGATGCGTTATGATCAGGCTGCGTAGACCTGCGTGCCGCCGATCCAGGTAGAGCTCATGCCGAGCTCCGGCGTCAAAAGCACGAAATCCGCATCGGCGCCGGGCTTCAGCCGTCCCTTGTGGGTGGCGAGACCCATGGCATCGGCCGGATAGGCGGAGGCCATCCGCAAGGCTTCTTCCACCGGCAGGCCGAGCTTGTCGTGCACGAAACGGACCGACGACAGCATGTCGATGTCGGCGCCGGCGAGCGTACCGTCGGCAAGCGTCAGGCGACCGCCTTCGCGCAGGATCTCGCGGCCGTTCAGCTGGAAGCTGGTCATGTCCGTGCCGATCGGCGACATCGCGTCGGTCACCAGGAAGATCTGGCCCGGGCCGACTTTTGCGCGCAGCGCCACGCCCATCGAGGCCGGCTCGACATGGTAGCCGTCGGCAATCAGGCCCGCATGCAAGGTGCCGGTGGCAAGTGCCGCGCCGACCACGCCAGGCTCGCGATGGCCAAGGCCGCTCATGGCGTTGAAAAGATGGGTCACCGTCCTTGCGCCCGCCTTGGCATAGGCGACGGCAGTTTCGTAACCGACATCGGTGTGGCCGAGGCTGACGACGGCGCCGGCTTCGGCCAGCGCCCGCACCTGTTCCCGGGTGGCGTTTTCCGGGGCGACGGTCACCATCAGCACGCCGAGCGCCTTGGCGCAATCGAGCATTTCGGCGAGATCGGCATCGTCCATCGGGCGGATCAGCTTCGGATCATGGGCGCCCTTGCGTGCGACCGAGAGATGCGGACCTTCGAGATGCAGCCCGAGGAAACCCGGCACGCCAGCGGCCTTGGCGTCGAGACCCGCCTTGATGGTGGCGCTTCTGATTTCGCGTGTGTCGGTGATCAGCGTCGGCAGCAGTGCGGTGGTGCCGAACTTGGCATGCGCCGAACAGATCTGCCGGATACCCTCGACGGACGGTTCTTCGTTCAGAAGCGCACCACCGCCGCCGTTGACCTGCAGGTCGATGAAGCCCGGCACGAGCAGCATGCCATGCGCATCGATTTTTTTGGCATCGGCGGGGACGTCCGCCACTGCCACGATCGCCTTGACGCGGCCGGCCTCGATCACGAGAGCACAGCCGTCATGCCATTCGACGCCGTCGAACAGGCGGGCGCCGGTGATTGCTTTCCTCTCGCTCATCTCGTCTCCGTTACCTTCTTGAGGCTCGCCGGTGCGTCGGGGTTGAGACCGCGCGAGCGCGACCAGGCTTCGACGAAGCCATAGAACGGCAGGATCAAGGTCAGCGCGTCGGTGATCGGGTGGCCCGTCTCGACGAACGGCAGGCGCTTGGCCTTGCCGGCAAGGCTCGATGTAACATGAACCACTGCGCCCTTTTCGGCCATACCGTCGGCAATGCCGGCGACCGAAGTTTCGGCTGCATCACGGGCCGCAAGCGTCAGCACCGGGAACTTGGCGCCGACGAGCGCCACCGGCCCGTGCAGAACTTCGGCCGCGGAATAGGCTTCCGCATGCATGCCGGAGGTTTCCTTGAACTTCAGCGCCGCCTCGCTGGCGATCGCAAGCGCCGGGCCACGGCCGAGCACATAGAGCGATTCCGCCTCGCCGAGATCGTCGGCAAAGGCCTGCCAGTCGAGCTTGACGGCCTTCGCAAACTGGTTCGGCAGATCGGTGACTGCCCGCTTAAGCGCTGCGTCACCGGTCCATTCGCCGAGCACGGCAAGGCCGGCGACGATCGAATTGACGTAGGACTTGGTGGCCGCAACGGCGATTTCCGGACCGGCGAGAATGTCGAGAGGGTTGGTGCAGGCCTCGGAGATCGGCGAGGGCAGCGTGTTGGTGAGCGCGATCGAGACGGCGCCGGCATCGGTCGCGGCCTGGGCCATAGCGACGATATCCGGGCTCTTGCCCGACTGCGAAATCGCGATCGCCGCGGCACCGCCGAGCTTCAGCTTGGCGCCGTAGATCGAGGCGAGCGACGGGCCGAGCGAGGCGACCGGTCGACCGGCCTGCAGCTCGATCGCATATTTGAGGAAAAGCGCGGCATGATCGGAGGAGCCGCGGGCGATCGTGACCAGGAAGGCCGGATCCTTGACGCGGAGTGCCGCGCCGGCGGCCTTGAGCTGATCGGCCGAGCGTTCCAGCAGGCGCTGGGCGGCTTCGGGGATCTCGTCGATTTCTCGGCGCATATTGGTCTGCATGGTCAATTCCTTTCTGCGGGCGGTCGCTTTAGGATTCCGACAGCGTCAGTTCCGCGACAAAGTCATAGGCATCGCCCCGGTAGAGCGAGCGGGTGAATTCGACGACGCGTCCCGATGCGAGATAGGAGACGCGTTCGATGGAAAGGCCGGCCGAGCCAACGGCAACGCCGAGCATCGAGGCATCCGGGTCCTTGATGTTGCAGGCGGAGATGCGCTGAACGGCACGAACCGGACGGGACCGCGTCTTGTCCAGCGCCGAATAGAGCGACGAGGTAACGGCCTGCGGGTCCGGCAGGAACTCCGCGGAGATGCTGGCGCGCTCGATCGCAAGCGGCATGTCGTCGGCGATTCGCAGGCGCCCGAGACGGGCAACCAGCGCGTCAGCGGGAAGGCCAAGCGCCATCATCTCATCCGGCGAAGGATGAAACAGGCCGCGTTCCAGCCAGCGCGCATGGGTGTTCAACCCGCGGCGCGCCATGTCTTCGGTGAACGACGTCAACCGCGACAGAGATTGCTGCACCTTGGAGACCGGCTTGACGACAAAGGTGCCGGAACCGTGGCGGCGAACCAGCAGCCCATCGCGCACCAGATCGTCCACCGCCTTGCGCACGGTCACGCGGCTGATGTTGGCATAGTCGGCAAGGTCGCGCTCTGGCGGCAAGGCGTCGCCATGGTTGAGCTTGCCCGACTGGATTGCGTCTTCGAGCGATTGCCGAAGCTTGAGATAGAGCGGCCCCGATCCTCCGGACAGCAGGCCCTCGAGCGGCAGAATGGAAGCGAGCTGGTGCGTCATGCACTCGCCCTCGCCTGTGAGCCAAACCGTTGCGCGGCCAGAGCGACCGACCCGGTCAGTGCGTCCGCCTCGGCCTCGACGAGCAACGCCTGATGGCGCTCGGCAAGCCAGGGGCGATAGAGCGGCGCCAATCCGCCAAGCAGACACAGCCTCTCGCAGCCTCGTGCAACCACGACATCCAGCGCCTCATCCACCGTAAGTGCGGCGGCCTTCAGGATCCGCACGGCGACGGGATCGCCTGCGGCAGCCCCTTCGAAGACCCGCGGCGCATAGCGGCCGAACTCGCCGGGCTTCGCAAGACGGGCAAAATCGACGACATCGCGCGCGTCGTTGTTGAATTCGGCCAGAACGCTATCCGTGACCGCGGAAGCTGCATGAATACTGTCGAAGGCAAGCAGGCTTTCCTGCAGAAGCGCATGGCCGATGCGGGCTCCGCTGCCATGGTCGCCGATGGTGAAACCCCAGCCGCCGACATAACTGACCGTATCTCCCTGGCGCAAAATATAGATGGTGCCCGTACCGAGGATGGCGACCGCGCCATCCTGGTTGCCGAGCGCACCCTGCAGCGCGATCAAACCGTCGGATTCGATATCCGCGGCGGCGAAGGGCAGACGACGCTTTACGTAATGCACGGCATCGCCGACATTATGTCCGGCCACACCGACGATCGCCTTGGCGGCGGCAATGCCCTCAGGATCGAGGCCCGCCTCTTCAAAGGCTGCGCGGGCGGCTCCGCCGATATTGGCGAGCGCGGTTTCCGGGTCTGTCAGGATATTGGCGGCGCCGGCCTTGCCACGCCCGAGAATGCGCCCATCTGCCGTTGCCACGGCAGCCCGGCAGCTCGTCCCGCCCCCGTCGATTCCTATCAGGTAATTTGTCATGAGTACCTCCGCCCATTGAGGATACCAAAAAAATACCAATAACCAAGTCTGAATCCGCCCACGCTTTCGATTTCGTTGCAATTCATTGAAATTTAAAGACTAATTTAGACGATCGGTTTTTTCGGACGCCAAAAGTTAAATTCTGCTGGACAATTGGTATTTTTTTGGCATTAATTTCAACCGAGAGGAGACATGACCCATGCCGTCAGCAAAGACCGAAGAGCGTCACGACAACGCCAAGGGCCTGGATCTTATGCATCCGGCGCTGGCGCTGCGACTGCTCGCCGCCGGCCAGCAGGCAGCGGCCAAGGCCGTCGATGCGGCGATTGAGTCGATCTCCGCCGCCGCCTCGATTGCCGCCGAAGCGCTCAGCTCCGGGCGGCGTCTTGCCTATGCGGGCGCCGGCAGTTCCGGCCTCATGGCGATGGCCGACGCGCTCGAACTGCCCGGCACCTATGGCATTGCACAGGATCAGATCGTCATCCTGCTTGCCGGCGGCGCTGCCAGCCTCAGCGACCTCGCGGGCGGTTATGAGGACGACATGGACCTCGCCCGAGAGGACGTGCGCAAGGCGGGCATCGGCGCGGGCGACTGTCTCGTTTCCGTTTCCGCAAGCGGTTCCACCCCTTACGCGCTTGCCGCCGCCGACGAGGCCCGCAAGCGCGGCGCCAAGGTAATCGCCGTCGCCAACAATCCGGGTGCGGCGCTCTTCAAGGACGCGGACGTCTCGATCCTCTTGCAGACGCCGCCGGAAGTGGTCTCCGGCTCGACCCGCATGGGCGCCGGCACCGCACAGAAGATCGCCTTCAACATGTTCTCGACACTGGTCGGCATCCATCTCGGCCACGTGCTCGACGGCCACATGGTCAACCTGCGCGCCGACAATATCAAGCTGCACGGCCGCGCGATCCGCATCGTCACCGACATCACCGGCATCAGCGCCACTGAGGCCGGCCGGCTGATCAACGAGGCTTCCGGCTCGGTCAAGGTCGCGATCCTTCTCGCCTCGGGCGCGAAGGACGTCGCAGCCGCGGACGCCGCTCTGAAAGAGGCGAAGCAGAACCTGCGCCGGGCGATCGATATCGTCTCGGCCTGAATCAATTCTGGGATCCAAACCGCGCCAAAGCGGCGCCTATAAAAAGGGAGAACCTGCATGACCCGTACAACAATCAAAGGCCTGCTGCTCGCTTCGAGCATTCTCGGCACGGCCGGGCTGGCGCACGCCGAGGACGTGACGCTGACCATCGAAAGCTGGCGCAACGACGACCTGGCGATCTGGCAGGAAAAACTTATCCCTGCCTTCGAAGCGAAGAACCCGGGCATCAAGGTCAAGTTCGCCCCGATGGCGCCGACCGAATACAATGCGGCGCTGAACGCCAAGCTCGATGCCGGCTCCGCGGGTGACCTCGTTACCTGCCGTCCGTTCGACGTCTCGCTCGAACTCTACAACAAGAAGCACCTTGCCGACCTGACGGCGCTGCCGGGCATGGAAAACTTCTCGCCGGTCGCCAAGTCCGCCTGGACCACCGATGACGGCAAGTCCACCTTCTGCGTGCCGATGGCTTCAGTCATCCACGGCTTCATCTACAACAAGGACGCCTTCGACCAGCTCGGCATCCAGATCCCGACGACGGAAGCGGAATTCTTCGCCGCCCTCGACAAGATCAAGGCCGACGGCAACTACATCCCGATGGCGATGGGCACCAAGGACCTCTGGGAAGCCGCAACCATGGGCTACCAGAACATCGGCCCGAACTACTGGAAGGGCGAAGAAGGCCGCGCTGCGCTGATCAAGGGCGAGCAGAAGCTGACCGACGAACCGTGGGTCGAGCCCTACCGCGTTCTCGCCAAGTGGAAGGACTATCTCGGCGACGGCTTCGAAGCCCAGACCTATCCGGACAGCCAGAACCTCTTCACGCTCGGCCGCGCCGCGATCTATCCGGCCGGCTCGTGGGAAATCGGCCTGTTCAACACCCAGGCACAGTTCAAGATGGGCGCCTTCCCGCCGCCGGTCAAAAACGCCGGCGACACCTGCTACATCTCGGACCACAACGACATCGGCATCGGCCTCAATGCCAAGAGCGCACATGCCGAACAGGCCAAGACCTTCCTGACCTGGGTTGCTTCGCCTGAGTTCGCCGACATCTACGCCAATGCACTGCCGGGCTTCTTCAGCCTCAACTCCACCCCGGTGAAGATGACCGATCCGCTCGCTCAGGAATTCGTCTCCTGGCGCGAAAAGTGCAAGCCGACGATCCGCTCGACCTACCAGATCCTGGCGCGCGGCACGCCGAGCCTCGAAAACGAGACCTGGGTCGAGTCGGCCAACGTAATCAACGGCACGGATACGCCGGAGGTTGCCGCCGAGAAGCTGCAGAAGGGCCTCGACTCCTGGTACAAGCCGGCGAAGTGAGAAGAGACGTAAGCGCAACAGGTTCCCTCCCCTTTTTGGGGAGGGTCGGCCCTACGGCACCCGTGTCCTGTCGGACGCAGAAGGGCGCCGTAGCAGTTTGAATTGCTGCATGTTTTGTCCTTGGGACAGTTGCAGCAAGGCCGGGCGGGGCGACATTGGCCGATGAGGCACTCCCCCAGCCGTCGCGTCACAGGCCTCCCATCGTGGGAGGCCACCGACGCAGTCGTTTGCAAAAGAACGCGATAGACTTAACCTTCGTCATGAGCCCTCGCAAAAAGGGCAGATGGCATGCGGCGAGACCGGCCGTGTGGCGTCGATGCGCATCGTGACTGTCTGGGGACCGGTCTTCTAGAAACGGATGGACCAATGAGTGACGCTCTTTCAGTGCAAGACGGACAGCCGACCGCAAGGCGGCCGAAGCGCTGGCACATCCTCGTTTTCCTGCTGCCGGCCTTCCTGGTCTATTCGGCGGTGATGATCCTGCCGCTGATCGAGACGCTCAGGCTCTCTCTGTACAACACGGTTGACGGACAGCCGGCTTTCGTCGGCCTTGCCAATTTCCAGACGCTGTTTGGGGAAGAGCGCTGGGCCCACGACTTCTGGAACGCGCTGAAGAACAACGTCATCTTCTTCATCATCCACATGTGCGTGCAAAACCCGATCGGCGTCGCCCTCGCCGCCATGCTGTCGATCCCGAAGCTGCGCTTCGTCACCTTCTACCGCACGGCGATCTTCCTGCCGACGCTGCTCTCCTTCGTGATCGTCGGCTTCATCTGGAAGCTGATCCTGTCGCCGATCTGGGGCGTGTCGCCCTGGATACTCGACCTCGTTGGCCTGAAGTCGCTGTTTGCGCCCTGGCTCGGAAAGCCGGGCTCGGCCCTCATCGCCGTGTCGCTGATCTCGGTCTGGCAATATGTCGGCATCCCGATGATGCTGATCTACGCAGCGCTGCTCAACATTCCCGATGAGGTGATCGAGGCTGCCGAATGCGACGGCGTCACCGGCTGGAGCCAGTTCTGGAAGATCAAGCTGCCGCTGATCCTGCCGGCCATCGGCATCATCTCGATCCTGACCTTCGTCGGCAACTTCAACGCCTTCGACCTGGTCTACACGGTGCAGGGCGCGCTCGCCGGGCCTGATGGTTCGACCGACATTCTCGGCACGTTGCTTTACCGCACCTTCTTCGGTTTCCAGCTGCAGCTCGGTGACCGCTCCATGGGCGCGACGATCGCCACGGTGATGTTCCTGATCATCCTCGCCGGCGTGTCGCTCTACCTCTTCGTCATTCAGCGCCGCATGCGCCGCTACCAGTTTTGAGGAGACCGGAGATGTCGAAAGCACGCGATTCTTTCCTCCGCACCGGCTTCGTCCACGTGGCGCTGATCGCCTACACGCTGGTGTCGCTGTTCCCAGTGTTCCTGACGATCATCAACTCGTTCAAGGATCGCAACGCGATCTTCAGGGCGCCGCTGACGATCCCGACGCCGCAGACCTTCAGCCTGATCGGCTATGAAACGGTCCTCGGCCAGGGCGATTTCGCCACCTATTTCCAGAACAGCTTCATCGTCACGATCGTCTCGATCGCACTGGTGCTGCTCTTCGGGGCGATGGCCGCCTTCGCGCTGTCGGAATACCGTTTCCGCGGCAACACGGTGATGGGCCTCTATCTTGCGATCGGCATCATGATCCCGATCCGTCTCGGCACCGTCGCCATTCTCCAGGGCATGGTCGCCGCCAATCTGGTCAACACGCTGACGGCGCTGATCCTGGTCTACACGGCGCAAGGGTTGCCACTCGCGATCTTCATCCTCTCGGAGTTCATGCGCACGGTCTCGGATGACCTGAAGAACGCGGGGCGCATCGACGGGCTTTCGGAATACTCGATCTTCTTCCGCCTGGTTCTGCCGCTGGTGCGGCCGGCCATGGCGACTGTCGCGGTGTTCACGATGATCCCGATCTGGAACGACCTCTGGTTCCCGCTGATCCTGGCCCCGGCGGAGGCGACCAAAACGGTGACGCTCGGCTCGCAGATCTTCATCGGCCAGTTCGTCACCAACTGGAATGCGGTTCTGGCGGCCCTCTCGCTCGCCATCCTTCCGGTCCTCGTTCTCTACGTCATCTTCTCGCGGCAGCTGATCCGCGGCATCACGGCAGGAGCAGTCAAGTGAGTGCAAGCAGCAAACCCGTCCGGGTCCTCGTCGCAGGGCTCGGCAACATGGGGCGCAGCCATGCGCTCGCCTATCACAACAACCCCGGTTTCGAGATCGTCGGCCTCGTCAACCGCTCAAAGGTGCCGCTGCCGGAAGAGCTTGGCAGCTACCAGATCCATCCCGACTTCAAGACGGCACTGACCGAGCTGAAGCCGGATCTCTGCTCGATCTGCACCTATTCGGACAGCCATGCCGACTTTGCTGTCATGGCGTTTGAAGCCGGTGCCGACGTCTTCGTCGAAAAGCCGCTCGCAACCACCGTTGCCGACGCCGAGCGCGTCGTCGCGGCGGCGAAAAAGCACGGTCGCAAGCTGGTGATCGGCTATATCCTGCGCCACCACCCCTCGTGGATCCGGCTGATCGCCGAGGCGCGCAAGCTCGGTGGCCCCTATGTCTTCCGCATGAACCTGAACCAGCAGTCGAGCGGACCGACCTGGGAGACCCACAAGTCGCTGATGAAGACGACGTCGCCGATCGTCGACTGCGGCGTGCACTATGTCGACGTCATGTGCCAGATCACCGACGCAAAGCCGGTGGAAGTGCGCGGCATGGGACTTCGCCTCTCCGACGAGATCGCCCCCGACATGTACAATTACGGCCACCTGCAGGTGATCTTCGAGGACGGTTCGGCCGGCTGGTACGAAGCCGGCTGGGGTCCGATGATCTCGGAAACGGCCTTCTTCGTGAAGGACGTGATGTCACCGAAGGGCTCCGTGTCGATCGTCATGGACCAGAACGCCAAGTCGGACGACATCGACATGCATACCAAGACCGCGGTGATCCGGCTGCACAACGCCGAAACCGGTCCCAATGGTCGCTTCCTGAGGGCCGATGAGGATCTCAAGATGGACGGCGAGCCCGGGCACCAGGAACTCTGCGACCGCGAGCAGGCCTATGTCCTGAAAGCCATTCGCGAAGACATCGACCTCGACCGTCACATGAACGACGCCGTGCAGTCGCTGCGCATCTGCCTTGCCGCAGACGAAAGCGTGCGCACCGGCAGACCAGTCAAACTCTAAAGGGGGCAACCAGGTGGGATCGCTTCAACTCAAATCCATCCGCAAGGCCTATGGCAGCCATGAAGTGCTGAAGGGCATCGACCTCGAGGTGAAGGACGGCGAGTTCGTCATCTTCGTCGGCCCGTCCGGCTGCGGCAAGTCGACCTTGCTGCGCACCATCGCCGGCCTCGAGGACGCGACCTCCGGCAGCGTGCAGATCGACGGCACCGAGGTCGGCCACGTGGCGCCTGCCAAGCGCGGCATCGCCATGGTGTTCCAGTCCTACGCGCTCTATCCGCACCTGACGGTGAAGGACAATATGGGCCTTGGCCTCAAGCAGGCCGGCAAGCCGAAAGCAGAGATCGACGACAAGGTCGGCAAGGCGGCGAACATGCTATCGCTTGATCCCTATCTTGCCCGGCGCCCGGCCGAACTCTCCGGCGGCCAGCGCCAGCGCGTGGCGATCGGCCGTGCGATCGTGCGCGAACCGAAGCTCTTTCTGTTTGACGAGCCGCTCTCCAACCTCGATGCGGCGCTGCGCGTCAACACCCGGCTCGAGATCGCCCGGCTGCACCGCAGCCTGAAGGCGACGATGATCTACGTGACCCACGACCAGGTGGAGGCGATGACGCTCGCCGACAAGATCGTCGTCTTGAACGCCGGCCAGATCGAACAGATCGGCTCGCCGATGGACCTCTACAACCGGCCGGCAAACGTCTTCGTCGCCGGCTTCATCGGCTCGCCGCAGATGAACTTCATCGAGGGCGCACGGCTCGGCGATATCAGCGCCAAGACCATCGGCATCCGTCCCGAGCATATGGCGCTTTCGCGTGAAAGCGGCGACTGGAAGGGCAAGGTGGTCCACGTCGAACATCTTGGTGCAGACACCATCGTCTACATCGATTCCGAACAGGTCGGCACCATCACCGTGCGCCTCTTCGGCGAGCATCGCTATGCACCTGACGATATCGTCTATGCGACGCCGATGGTGGGTAGCATGCACCGTTTCGGCGACGACGATCGCGTTCTCGCCTGAGCCCATTTTAGGGCCGACGCCCCATCACAGCTACGTGAAAACCAGCCGCCACAAGGACTAAATCCCTGTGGCGGCTGAATTATTTTTTGATTCGACGCACCGCATCACGCTGTTGCACTGCAAAGCGAATTAACATACATTTGTGTTTGTATATTAGCTTTCCGGTATTTGCCGAACCTGATACCGGTTCCGCTCCCCTTCACTTCCGGACCGCCCGGGCACCTTGCGAGATGCAGCCGTTGCCTGCGGTCACCGAATATGGACATCGCTATGCGCATGAACCGACCGACACTGGCCGCCGCCTTGGCAACTGTGATTCTTCTTTCCGGTTGCCAGAAAGAGGACGAGCAGCCGGCCGCCGCCGCATTCCCACCGTCCGCGGTCGCGGTCTTCACGACCAAGACCGAAACGCTGCCGATCACCAACGAGCTCCCCGGCCGCATCACCGCGACACGCGTCGCCGAGGTCCGCCCGCGCGTCTCCGGCATCGTCGTCGAGCGCGTCTTCCAGCAGGGCTCCAAGGTCAATGAGGGCGACGTGCTCTACTGCATCGATCCGGCCCCCTTCCGTGTGCAGGTCGAAAAGGCCGAGGCGACGCTGCGGCGCGCCCAGTCCGTGCGCCTGCAGGCCCAGCAGAAAGCTGACCGCCAGGAACAGCTGAAGAAGGCGAACGTCGTCGCCGCGCAGCAGTTGGAAGATGCGGCGGCCCTGCTCGCGACCGCCGACGCCGATGTTGCGATCGCCGAGGCCGGCCTCGCGGCAGCGAAACTCGACCTGCAATATGCCGACGTGACGGCACCGATCAGCGGTCGCATCGGTCGCGCGATGATCACCGAAGGCGCGCTCGTCAGCACCAACAGCTCGGAAAATCTCGCGACGATCCAGCAGCTCGACCCGCTCTATGCCGACTTCACCCAGTCGGCGACCGACCTCATCCGCCTGCGGAAGGCGCTCGAGGACGGCAAGATGCTGAGCGGCGACGAAGAAGCCGAAGTCCAGCTCGTGCTCGACGACGGCACGGCTTACGAGCACAAGGGCAAGCTGCTGTTCTCCGAAGCGGCCGTCGATGCGACGACCGGCCAGGTGACGCTGCGTGGCGAGTTCCCGAACCCCGAAAACGACCTGCTTCCCGGCATGTATGTGCGCGTGCTCGTCCAGCAGGGCGTCGAGAAGGATGCGATCACCGTCCCGCAGCAGGCGGTCCAGCGCAACAATGCCGGCCAATCGCAGGTCTACGTCGTTGCCGCCGACAACAAGGTCGAGTTCCGCAATGTGACGCTCGGCCGAACCATCGGCACCCGCTGGCAGGTGACCTCCGGCCTCAAGGCCGGCGAGAAGGTCATCGTCGAAGGCTTCCAGAAGATCGGCCCCGGCGCCCCGGTCGAGCCGACGGACTGGAACCCGGATGCCAAGCCTGCGGCAGAAGCAGCCCAGACGACGGCCTCTGCCGACGAAAAGCCTGCCGAAGCTACAAAGTGAGTTTGATTGATGCCCAGTTTTTTCATCGACAGGCCTATTTTTGCCTGGGTGGTGGCGATCTTCATCATGGTCGCCGGCGTCATTGCGATCCCGCTTCTGCCGGTATCGCAATATCCTGACGTCGCACCGCCGCAGATCTCTATCAACACGAGCTACCCCGGCGCCTCGTCGCAGGACACCTATCAGAGCGTTACGCGACTGATCGAAGACGAGTTGAACGGCGTCGAAGGCCTGCTCTATTTCGAATCGACCTCCAGCGCCTCCGGTTCGGTCGAAATCAGCGCCACTTTCGCACCCGGCACCGATCCGGGACAGGCAGCGGTCGACATTCAGAACCGCGTTCGCCGCGTCGAGCCGCGCCTGCCCGATTCGGTCAAGCGCCAGGGCGTTCAGGTCGATGAAGCCGGTTCCGGCTTCCTGATGATCGTGGCCCTGACCTCGACCGACGGCTCGATGGATGCCATCGGCCTCGGCGATTATCTCAGCCGCAACGTTCTGAGCGAAATCCAGCGTGTGCCCGGCGTCGGCCGAGCACAGCTTTTTGCCACCGAACGTTCGATGCGCGTCTGGCTCGACCCGGACAAGATGCTGGGTCTGAACCTGACCGCGGCGGACGTGACGAACGCGATCACGGCGCAGAACGCCCAGATTGCCTCCGGTTCGATCGGCGCACAACCGAACCCGATCAGCCAGCAGATCAGCGCGCCCGTTGTCGTCAAGGGCCAGCTGGAAAGCGCCGAAGAGTTCGGCGCGATCGTGCTTCGCGCCAATCCGGATGGTTCGTCCGTTCGCCTGCGCGACGTCGCCCGTATCGAAATCGGCGGCGAAAGCTACGCCTTCTCGACGCGGCTCAACGGCAAGCCGTCCGCGGCCATCGCCGTCCAGCTGTCGCCGAGCGGCAACGCCATGTCGACCTCCGCGGCCATCAAGGAACGCATGGACGAACTGGCGAAGTTCTTCCCGCAGGGCCTCGAATATTCGGTCCCCTACGATACTTCGCCCTTCGTCGCCGTCTCGATCGAGAAGGTGCTTTCGACGCTGGTCGAAGCGGTCGCGCTGGTGTTCATCGTGATGTTCCTGTTCCTGCAGAACATCCGCTACACCATCATCCCGACGCTCGTCGTGCCTGTCGCCCTGCTCGGCACCTGCGCGGTCATGCTGGCGATGGGCTTCTCGATCAACGTTCTGACCATGTTCGGCATGGTGCTGGCGATCGGCATTCTCGTCGACGATGCGATCATCGTCGTCGAAAACGTCGAGCGCATCATGTCCGAGGAAGGACTGACGCCGAAGGAAGCAACCCGCAAGGCGATGAAGCAGATCACCGGCGCCGTCATCGGCATCACGCTGGTTCTCGCCTCCGTGTTCATCCCGATGGCCTTCTTCCCGGGCGCCGTCGGCGTGATCTATCGCCAGTTCTCGCTGACGATGGTCGTCTCGATCCTGTTCTCGGCGCTGCTTGCCCTTTCGCTGACACCGGCGCTCTGCGCGAGCTTCCTGAAGCAGGTGCCGAAGGGCCATCACCACGCCAAGCGCGGCTTCTTCGGCTGGTTCAACCGCAGCTTCGACAAGACCTCGCACGGCTATAGCGGCATCGTGAAGCGCCTTGTCCACCGGACCGGCCGCTACATGATCGTCTACGTGGCCGTGCTGGCCGGTCTCGGCTGGCTGTTCATGAAGCTGCCGTCGTCGTTCCTGCCGGACGAAGACCAGGGCTTCGTGATCGTCATGATGCAGCTGCCGTCGGAAGCGACCGGCAACCGCACGACCGAGGTGGTGGAGCAGGCCGAGAAGATCTTCGGCCAGGAGCCGGCCGTCGAACGCATCATCGCGATCAACGGCTTCTCCTTCTTCGGTACCGGCCAGAACGCGGCACTTGCCTTCGTGACGCTCAAGGACTGGAAGGAGCGCGACGCCAACAACGCCGCACAGTCGATCGCCATGCGCGCGACGATGGCGATGAGCCAGATCAAGGACGCGATCAGCTTCGCGCTGTCGCCGCCGGCGATCCAGGGCCTCGGCACCACGGGCGGCTTCTCGTTCCGCCTGCAGGACCGCGGCGGTCTCGGCCAGGCGGCACTGTCGCAGGCCCGTGACCAGCTGCTCGGCATGGCCGCCGAGAGCAAGGTGCTCACCGGCGTCCGCTTCGAGGGCATGCCGGACGCGGCCCAGGTCAGCGTCACCATCGACCGCGAGAAGGCCAACACCTTCGGTGTGACCTTCGCCGACATCAACTCGACGATCTCGACAAACCTCGGCTCGTCCTACGTCAACGACTTCCCCAATGCCGGGCGCATGCAGCGCGTGACGGTGCAGGCGGATGAAGGTCAGCGCATGCAGACCGCCGACCTCCTGAACCTCAACGTCCGCAACGCCAATGGCGGCATGGTGCCGCTGTCGGCCTTCGCGACCGTGGAATGGGTCAAGGCCTCGACCCAGACGATCGGGTATAACGGCTACCCGTCGGTCCGTATCAGCGGCGAAGCCGCCCACGGCTACTCCTCGGGTGACGCGATCGCAGAGATGCAACGGTTGGCGGGACAATTGCCTGCAGGCTTCGGTTACGAGTGGACAGGGCAGTCCCTGCAGGAAATCCAGTCCGGCACCCAGGCGCCGCTCCTGATCGCGCTGTCGTGCCTTCTGGTGTTCCTGTGCCTGGCCGCACTCTACGAGAGCTGGTCAATCCCGGTGGCGGTGATCATGGTGGTGCCGCTCGGCGTCATCGGTTCCGTGCTCGCCGTGATGATGCGCGACATGCCGAACGACGTGTACTTCAAGGTGGGCCTGATTGCGATCATCGGTCTGTCAGCCAAGAACGCGATCCTGATCATCGAGTTTGCCAAGGAACTGCGCGAGCAGGGCAAGTCGCTGATCGACGCGACGCTGGAGGCGGCACATCTTCGCTTCCGGCCGATCCTGATGACGTCGCTGGCCTTCACGCTCGGCGTTCTGCCGCTGGCGATCGCCACGGGTGCGAGCTCCGGCAGCCAGCGCGCCATCGGCACCGGCGTCATGGGCGGGATGATCTCGGCAACGGTGCTCGCCATCTTCTTCGTTCCGGTCTTCTTCGTGTTCGTCACGAAGCTCTTCGGTCGAAAGAAAGTGGAAAACACACCGGCAGCCGCAGAAAACCCGACGCCCGCCGAGTAAAACGACAACAGACGGCCCGCTGAACACCACTGTCGGCGGGCCGTCTGATGAGGAGGAATGAATGCGCCGAACAAAAGCCGACGCAGAAGTAACCCGACAGAAAATCCTGTGCGCCGCCGAGCGCGTCTTCTACGAAAAGGGCGTCTCGAACACGACGCTGGAAGAAATCGCCAAGGCCGCCGGCGTGACGCGCGGTGCCATCTACTGGCACTTTGCCAACAAGACCGACCTGTTCCTCGCACTGCACGACGCCGTGCCCCTGCCGCAGGAAGACATGGTCGCCCGCGAGATCGAGGCGGAAGCCGCCGATACCCTTTCCATTCTCGAAAGCGCCATGGGCGACTGGCTCGATGTTCTCGCCGCCGACGAGCAGCGCCAGCGCATTCTGACGATCATGCTGCGTACCAATTACGACGGCGACATGAGCGAGGTCCTGACCCGCCAGAAAGAACTCGACGAGCGCCACAACGTTCTGCTTGAGCTCGCCTTTTCGCGAGCGCTCGCCAAGGGGCAGATGCACGAGAGCTGGACGCCGGCCTCGGCGACGCGGACGCTGCACTGGATGATGCTCGGGCTCTGTACGGAATGGCTGCTTTTCGGCCGTCCCTTCGATCTGACGGCCGAGGGACGCGAAGGCCTGAGCCGGCTCTTCGCGAGCTTCCGCGCGCCGGCGATCACGGCAACCGCCGTTGCCGCACGCCCCTGACATCCTTAGCCGGCGCCCGTGCGGGTACCGGCTCAGATGCTTTCGGACCCTGTTAGCTGAACACCACCGTCTTGTGACCGTTGAGCATCACGCGCCGCTCCAGGTGCAGCTTGACGGCCCGGGCAAGCACGCGGCTTTCGATGTCGCGGCCGGTGGCGACGAAGTCCTCGGCCGTCAGCGCATGGCTGACGCGCTCGGTTTCCTGCTCGATGATCGGACCCTCGTCGAGATCGGGCGTGACGTAATGCGCCGTCGCGCCGATCAGCTTCACCCCGCGCTCATGCGCCTGATGATAGGGCTTGGCGCCCTTGAAGCTCGGCAGGAAGGAATGGTGGATGTTGATCGCCTTGCCGTAGAGGCGCTTCGACAGATTGTCCGAAAAGACCTGCATGTAGCGGGCAAGGATGACGAGATCGGCGCCGGTCTCCTGGACCAGGCGCAACAGCCTCTCCTCCTGTTCGGCCTTGTTGTCCTTCGATACCGGCCAACAGTGGTAGGCGAGCCCCTCGGCCTCGGCCGCGCCTCGGCTGTCCTCGTGGTTGGAGACAATGGCAACGACCTCCGCGTTCAGCCAGCCGACACGGATCTGGTAGATGAGATGCAGGAGCGCATGATCGAACCTGGAGACGAGGATGAGGATCTTCGGCTTCACTGTGGCGTCCGCGAGAACGGTCCGCATCTGGAAACGCTCGACGGCCGGGCGCAAGGCCCGCTCGACATCACCAGCCTGAACGCTCGCCGCAACCTGAAATGCGATGCGCATGAAAAAGCTGTTGGTCTTTGTGTCCCAGAACTGGTTGCTTTCGGCGATATTCGCGCCGAGCGCGGCAAGCTCGGTGGTGACGGCCGCGACGATGCCGGGTTTGTCGTCGCAGGAAAGCACAAGAATGAAGGTCTTCGGCGCCATGATCTCCTCCGATTGCGGCGGTTCCGGATGAGGCCTCGAGCCCCCTCCCACCGCTGCCTATGGGGAGTTGAACGCGCCGGCAATCGTTCCGGCTGCGACGGCCGACGCTTTCTATCATCCTGATGGAAAGACGCCCGAGGGCATTAAATGCCCCCGGGCGCTGCAAGATTCATCGCATATGACTTTTGAGGTTTTCTGAGGGAATTCCATCAGAAAACCAGGCACAGGGCCGCTCGGATTAGTGCGCCTCGTCCCAGTTGGTCGCGGCGCGCGCATCGACCTTGAGCGGCACCTTCATGTCGAGCGCCGGCATGGCGGCGTTCTCCATCACCGAGACGACGATCGGAATGGTCTTTTCCACCTCGGCGTCCTCAACCTCGAAGATCAGTTCGTCGTGCACCTGCAGCAACATGCGGGCCGAGAGTTTCGCCTCGGCCAGCGCCGGCTCCATCTTCGCCATGGCGCGGCGGATGATATCGGCGGCCGAGCCCTGGATCGGCGCGTTGATCGCGGCGCGTTCGTTGAAGGCGCGATGCGACGGGATCGACGAGCGGATATCCGGATAATGTGCCCGGCGACCGAAGATGGTCTCGACGTAACCGTGCTCGCGGGCGAACACCTTGGTGCCTTCCATGTAATCGCGAATGCCCGGGAAGCGCTCGAAATAGCGCTTGATGTAGTCGCCGGCCTCGGAGCGTTCGATCGACAGCTGGTTGGCGAGCCCGAAGGCCGAGATGCCGTAGATGATGCCGAAGTTGATCGCCTTGGCGCGGCGGCGGATCTCGCCCGGCATGCCCTCGACCGGAACGCCGAACATTTCCGAGGCCGTCATCGCATGAATGTCGACGCCGTCGGCGAAGGCCTGGCGAAGCTGCGGAATGTCGGCGACATGGGCGAGCACGCGCAGTTCGATCTGGCTATAGTCGGCCGAGACGAGCTTGTGGCCGGGCGTCGCGACAAAGGCAGTGCGGATCTTGCGGCCTTCGGCGGTGCGCACCGGGATGTTCTGCAGGTTCGGATCGGACGACGACAGGCGACCGGTCGTGGTGGCGGCCAGCGCGTAAGACGTGTGAACACGCTTTGTCTCCGGGTGGACGAAGCCCGGAAGCGCATCGGTGTAGGTGGATTTGAGCTTGGTCAGCTGCCGCCAGTCGACGATCTTGCGCGGCAGCTCGTGCCCCTCGGCGGCGAGATCTTCCAGTACCTGCGCCGAGGTCGACCATTGCCCGGTCTTCGTCTTCGACCCGCCGGCAAAGCCCATCTTGCCGAACAGGATGTCGCCGAGCTGCTTCGGCGAACCGATGGTGAAGGTTTCGCCAGCGAGCTTGTAGATCTCGTCCTCCAGAGCCGCCGCACCTTGCGCGAGCTCGCCCGAAAGCCGCGACAGGATCTGGCGATCAATGGTAATGCCGCGATCTTCCATGCGCGCAAGCACGGCGACCAGCGGCCGCTCGAGCCGTTCATAGACGCGCGTCAGCCCCTTGGCGGCCAGCCGCGCCTTCAGGATGTGCCAGAGTCTCAGCGTGACGTCCGCATCCTCGGCGGCATAGGCAGTCGCCCTGTCGATATCGACGAAGTCGAAGGTCACCGACGACTTGCCGGAGCCGGTGATGTCCTTGTAGGCGATCGGCTTGTGGTTCAGCCAGCGCTCGGAAAGCGCATCCATGCCGTGCGTGCCGTTGCCGGCATCGACGACATAGGACATGAGCATCGTGTCGTCGAAACTCTCCACGGTGATGCCGTGCCGCTTCATCACGAGGTAATCGTATTTCAGGTTCTGCGCGACCTTGAGGACGGAGGGGTCCTCGAGCAGGCGCTTCAGCCGGCTCAGCGCCTCCCCGACCGGGATCTGGTTCTCGGCGAGCCCGCCGCCCAGGAGATCGCCGACACCGGTCTTGTGGATCAGCGGAACGTAGGCCGCCCGGATGGCGGTGCCCGTTGGGTCGGCCCGATGGTCGGCGATCGCCACCGAGAAACCGACGAGATCGGCCTGCATGGCATCGAGCGAGTTCGTTTCCGTGTCGAAGCCGACGACGCCGGCATCGTGCGCGGCTGATATCCACTGGTCGAGCGTGGCGACATCACGGATCGTGACATAGGCGCTGTGATCGAACGGTGCCTTGGCGAAGATTTCGGCGCGAGCTGCGGCCAGCGCCTGCGGCGTGGCGTCTGCCGCATCCTTTTCGCCGGCACGTGACAGGACAGCGGCGGCCTCGGCGGCCTCACCGCGGACCGCTGCCTTGGCGGTGGATCCTTCGCTGACAGCCGTCGCCGCGTCTCCCTTGTCGAGGTCCGGGCCGCGCGCATCCGCGCCCCATTCCACCGGCACGCTTGCGGCCTCCACGGCGTCCGCGTCCGTGCCCGTCGCCACGGCGACACGACGCGTCAGGGTGGTGAATTCCATCGCCTTGAGGAAGGCGATCAGCTTCGGCCCGTTCTGCGGCTCCAGGCTCAGCTCTTCCAGCGGGACATCGAGCGGCGTGTCGGTCTTGAGCTCCACGAGCTGGCGCGACAGGCGCGCGAGATCGGCATTGGCGATGATGTTCTCGCGGCGCTTGGCCTGCTTGATCTCGCCGGCACGCGCCAGCAGCGTTTCAAGATCGCCATATTCTTCGAGCAGCTGCGCCGCCGTCTTCGGGCCGATGCCGGGAATGCCGGGAACGTTGTCGGTGGAGTCACCGGTCATCGCCTGGAGGTCGATCATCTTCTCCGGCGGCACGCCCCATTTCTCGATGACCTCGGGGATCGAGATCTGCTTGTCCTTCATGCTGTCGTACATCGACACATTCGACGTGACGAGCTGCATCAGGTCCTTGTCGGACGAGACGATGGTGACACCCGCGCCGGCCGCCTCGGCAAGGCGCGCATAGGTGGCGATCAGATCGTCCGCCTCGTAGCCTTCCTTTTCGATGCAGGGCAGATTGAAGGCGCGGGTCGCGTGACGGATCAGGCCGAACTGCGGAATGAGGTCTTCCGGCGGAGCCGTCCGATTGGCCTTGTACTGATCGTAGAGCGCGTTGCGGAACGTCTTCGAGGAATAATCGAAGATGACGGCGAAATGGGTCGGCGTGACGCCGACCGAGGTGTCGCGCGCATCGGTGAGCAGCTTCCACAACATGTTGCAGAAACCCGATACCGCATTGACCGGGAGGCCATCGGATTTGCGGTTGAGAGGCGGGATGGCATGGAACGCCCGGAAGATGAATCCGGAGCCGTCGACGAGGAAGAGATGATCACCGTTTTTCATGGGCAAATGGATAGCGCGGGGTGAGGCAAAGGTCCATTGCGGTTTTCCCGCCGGGCACTACAATCTCCACTTGCCACAGAGGAGGCCAACCATGCCGCATGACGTGCGCTACGCCCTGCAACAGTATCTCCTTCTTTCAGGCTTTGCCGTCTTTTGCTTCCTTATTTCCTGGCTCCTGTCGGCCAATCCGACATTCCTTATCGTTATCAAGACGGCTTTCGCACCCATCTATCTGCTCGCAATGGCGGGCCTCGATACCCATTTTAAGCGCGCGGACGGCGCTCCCTGGCCGCGTTGGCAGAAGGTGGAATATGCAGCAGCCCGTGCCGCACTCAACGTTGCCTTCATTGTCGTCATATCGATCACGCCAGATCAAACAGCTGGCGAAATGGCGAAGACGGCGATGATGGTTGCAATGGCGATCGGCGTTGGGGAACTCATTTTCGCCTTGCGAAATCGGGCCTCGACGGATCGCTGAGAGGTGCGTGAGCTTTCACGCAAACGTTACGCATTTGTAATGTCGGAATCGCACCGGCTATCCTTGAAAAGCCACATTTGACTCCTCAAATCTTAGTCAACGGCACCGAGTGATGCCGTCTTCTGGTGATTGGCCTGTCCCCCGCCCGCACCAGATGAGGACAAAGGCCTTATCCCCCTCTCCGGGCCTTTGTCCCGTTTTCAAGAAGCCGTCACGGCGCCGCCTCCGCGCCGTGACGGTTTTTTATTTGGCACCAAGGCTTTCGATAAAGTCCGCTCAAATCGAAGTGAGCTCAGCGCTTCCCAAGGTTCATCGCCTGCATTGTAACTTGTCTTCATGACGCTTCGGGCGTACCGATAGGCATGGCCTTCAATCGTATGGAATCTGCGACCTATCTGGCCAGCCTGCTGGCTAAGAGCTTTTCGCGCGCGCTTCACGAGCGCGGCCAGAAGCTTGGTTTCGCACCCGGTCAGTTTCCGATTCTGCTCGAACTTTGGGCCGAGGAAGGCCTGACGCAGAAGCAACTGCTCGATCGCCTCGACATCGAGCAGGCGACGATGGCCAACACGCTCTCCCGCATGGAGCGCGACGGGCTCATCATCAGGCGCAAGCACCCTCAGGACAAGCGCTCGCAGCAGATCTTCCTAACCGAACGGGCAAAGGAGATGGAGGCAGCCGCCAAGGAAGCAGCCCTTGCCGCCGACCAGTCGCTGCTTTCCGGCCTCAGGAATTTCGAGCGCGAGCTGATGCTCGAATATATGCGCATGGCGCTTGCCAGCGTGGCACGTGGCGACGGCCGCGCCTGAAGCTTCGCACCTCCCCTGATCGATCCATCAAAATATTTGGCTTAAAGCGAATGACCTTAGGCTCTAAAACCAGAGCGAGCGCGTCCAGCGCCTTTGCGTGTCTGAAGGCGCAGCGTCGAATGCTCGTCAGTCGCTGCCGCTCTACAGCGCCGCGCGTCTTATCAGACACGCAAAGGTCGCTGCAGAACTTTGATTTGCTGCATGTCTTTGTCCTTAAATCGAAGTCGATTAAAGGAGACATGCAGTGGAACGTCCCCACGGATTTCGTGCGCAAATCGATTTCGATTTGGCGATTGATGCAGTAGGTTCCGGCAAAACTTGAAGCAAGGATATGCATGATGGCAGATATCACCCCCGTTCTCGAACGCGCAGACGCCAACCTGCCTGACAGCCTCGACCGGCTGTTCGATCTCGTTCGGATCAAGTCGATCTCCACCGACCCGGCCTTCAAGGCGGAATGCCGCAAGGCAGCCGAATGGCTGGTGGCGGAACTCAACGGCCTCGGCTTCACCGCCTCGGTGCGCGACACCCCCGGCCATCCCATGGTCGTCGCTCATCACGATGCTGCCAAGCCTGATGCGCCGCATGTGCTGTTCTACGGTCACTACGACGTCCAGCCGGTCGATCCGCTGAACCTCTGGGACACGGACCCGTTCGAGCCGGGCATCAAGGAAATCGAACCCGGCCGCAAGGTGATCACCGGTCGCGGCACAGCTGATGACAAGGGGCAGCTCTTGACCTTCGTCGAAGCGGTACGCGCCTACAAGGACGTCCATGGCGGCCTGCCCTGCCGCGTCACCATTCTGTTCGAGGGCGAAGAGGAATCCGGCTCGCCGTCGCTGAAGCCTTTCCTGGAAGCCAATGCCGCCGAACTCAAGGCCGATTATGCGCTGGTCTGCGATACCAGCATGTGGGACCGCGATACGCCGGCCATCTCCGCGGGCCTGCGCGGCCTCGTCGGCGAAGAGGTCATCGTCAGGGCTGCCGACCGCGATCTGCATTCCGGCTATTTTGGCGGCGCTGCAGCCAACCCGATCCGCATCCTCACCACCATTCTCGCCGGCCTTCACGACGAGAACAGCCGCGTAACGCTCCCAGGCTTCTACGAAGGCGTCGAAGAGACCCCGGCCCAGATCAAGGCTGCCTGGGAAACGCTCGGCCAGACGGCCGAGAAGTTCCTCGGCGAAATCGGCCTGTCGATCCCGTCGGGCGAAAAGAACCGCTCGGTGCTGGAACTGACCTGGGCGCGCCCGACCGCCGAAGTCAACGGCATCACCGGCGGCTATACCGGCGAAGGCTTCAAGACGGTGATTGCGGCCGAGGCTTCGGCGAAGGTTTCCTTCCGCCTCGTCGGCAACCAGAACCCGGAGAAGATCCGCGAAGCGTTCCGCGCCTATGTCCGCTCCAAGGTTCCGGCGGATTGCTCGGTCGAGTTCCACGCCCACGGCGGTTCTCCGGCCATCCACCTTCCTTACGAATCGCCGCTGCTCAACACGGCGAAGGTGGCGCTTTCCGACGAGTGGCCGAAGCCGGCCGTCATCATCGGCATGGGTGGCTCGATCCCGATCGTCGGCGACTTCCAGAAGATGCTCGGCATGGAATCGCTGCTGGTCGGCTTCGGCCTTTCCGACGACCGTATCCATTCGCCGAACGAGAAGTACGAGCTGCAGTCCTACCACAAGGGCATCCGCTCCTGGATCCGTATCCTGGACGCGCTCGCCGCTTGACATCATCAGAGCCGCGGCGAAGTGCTTCGCCGCGGCCTTCGACTGCGGTTGCACACACGCCAATCACGCAGCTCTCACGCGCAGTGCATCAACCGACACGCGCGCATTTCCAAACGATCGACGCGGTGTCCGCGCTTTACCGTTTCCCCTTCACCGTTTCCCGGCGGTTTCTCCGGTTTCGGCAGACCCTCAATCCTTGACCTCAGGGGTCTCAGGTGCTTCCTTTTTGTGAAACAAATCACAAAGGGAAATCGGATCATTGGCAAGGGTAAGGACCGAAGCGTCGCGCTGCGGGCGTGACGCTACGACAAAGCAGCTTAGAAAACAGGATGTCTCCGCTCGGAGAACCACTCCGGCAGCTGCAACAGAAGTGTCCTCGGAACGCCTCGCCCACGTCCTCACAACGATCGCGGCGCCTGTATGAAGAGGCTGCAGACCTATTTCTGGCCCGTTGTCGGCCTTCTCGCGATCCTCTTTTCGGTGAATGCGCTTTATCACGAGCTCCGCGGCCTTTCGCTCGACGAGTTCCTCGCAAGCTTCAACGCGATCTCGCTTAAAAGCTGGCTGTTGGCGATCTGCTCGACACTGGTCGCCTATGCGGCGCTTGCGGCTTACGACCGGCTGGCGCTCGACCATCTCGGTCACCGCATCTCGATCTGGTTCATCACGCTCTGCTCGTTCACGACCTACGCGCTGTCGCACAATCTCGGTGCCTCGGTCTTTTCCGGCGCGGTCGTTCGCTACCGGGCCTATCGCTCCAAGGGGCTTTCTCCAGGTGAAGTCGGCGTGCTCGTCGCCTTCTGCTCCTTCACCTTCACGCTCGGCACACTGGTGCTTTCGGCCATCGTCCTCCTGGTGCGACCCGACATCATCGAGCGCTTCGCCGAATTCCTGCCGGTGGAAATGTCGCTGACCACAGGCGTGCTCATCCTCGTCGTTATCGGGCTCTATGTCATCGGCAGCCTCGTCGGGCTGCCATCGTTCCGCACGCGCTGGTTCCACCTTCACTACCCGAAGCCGAGGATCGTCTTCCGGCAATTGGTGATCGCACCCGTGGAACTGATCGGCGCTGCCGGGATCATCTATTTCGCACTGCCGGAAGCCGGAAACCCGGGCTATATCGTCATCCTCGGGATCTTCCTCGCCTCGTTCTCGGCGGCGCTGCTCTCGCATGCACCGGGCGGGCTCGGCGTGCTCGAGCTGATTTTCATCGCAGCCCTGCCGGAAATGGATCCGGCCGACGTTCTGGCGGCGCTGGCCATCTTCCGCCTGCTCTACCTAGTCATCCCGTTTGTCCTGGCATTGGTGGTGATCCTCGTTTTCGAGCGGGCACGCTTCTTGGCACAACGCCCTCCCCCGGGAGGGACCGACCTTCCCTAGAGTATCCGTGTTGGTCAAGTACGGGTTGGTTCCCATATGCGGCCATCCCTGAGCAATGCGTTTGCGATGATGATGAGCTTTCGCATGACGGCGGTAATGGCGAGTTTTGAGGCTTTTCCGGCGGCCTTGAGCCGGTCGTACTTGGCCTTGAGGTCGGGATTGAAGCGGATGGCGACGAGCGCGGGCATGTAGAGTGCTCGTCGGACATTGGCCCGGCCGCCGCGGATGAAGGCGCGGCCGATCCACTGTCCGGACTGGCGAGCGACCGGAGCGAGGCCGGCGAGGGAAGCGACCTGGGCCTGGTCGAGTGTACCGAGTTCGGGCATGTCGATGAGAAGCGCGAAGGCGGTGATTGCTGACACGCCCGGGATCGAGACGAGAATGTCGAAGCGTCGTGCGAGGTCGGGATCGACCTTGATGAGCGCCATGATCTCGTTTTCGAGGGCCGCGATCTGGCGCTCGATCTGCCTGAGCTGTTCGGCGTTGTGGCGCTTGAGGATCGGCAAGGTCAGGTTTTTCGCCCTGTTCCTGGCCGCCGTTCGGTTCTTCACCAATGCCTCGCGGGCCATGTGCAGGTCCTTGAGATCGTTGAGGGTCGGGCCTCGCGCCGGCCGCGCCTCGAGTTCGAGCAACACCCCCATGCGGGCGAGCATCGCAGCATCCAGCCGGTCGGTCTTGGCGAGCCTGCCGGTGGCCTCGGCAAATCGCCGCGCCTGACGCGGATTGACCTTGACCAGCGCGAAGCCCGCCTCTGCCAGCCTGTGCTCAAGGGCCCGATGATAGGGGCCTGTCGGCTCGTAGACGATACGCAGCTCAGGCCGCTCCAACCAGCCGATCAATGTCCTATGGCCACGGCTGTCGTTGGCGAAGCGCCGGCTCACACCGTCGCTCAGCCTGTGGACGTCGAGATGGTCTTTCGAGATGTCGACCCCGATGCTATCGTTCATCATCTTTCGCTTGTCCTGTGCTTGTCATCCGGAGCCGAACTCCGGGTATCCGTTCAGGCCTCAAGGGAAAGACGAGGGCGATCCGACTCTAGCTCGACCCATCAAAAGGTCCGCAATTCCAACGATCCGACCCTCGCCGCTGCGGG